>CABYYA010000001.1 GCA_902523125.1 uncultured Pelagibacteraceae bacterium
TAGGGTCATAAATTTCTGATTTAAACATTTCATGTAAGGAATAGTTTTTTGAAATCATTCTTTTCAGTAAATAGAAAAATAACAAATAAGTTATAAGAAGGAAAAACTGATATTTGATTTCAAATAGATAATTTAAAATTTTTGCTGTTCCATTCAACGAAAAAAGAAAATGATAACCAGCTTTTCCTGGTAACATATTATTTAACATGAATGAATAACCTTCCCAGTGAATAAACATATATAGAAAAATTAAGAATGATAACGATAATAGAATTATTAAAATATTTTTTAAATTTCTTTTTTTATCTTCCAAAAAAACAGTAGCTAGTATCGCAACGGGGTAAAATTTGATAAGGGAAAAAATAACACCTAATATCCATGTAACAAAAAAAACTCTATGATAAGTTGTAAGTAGTATTGTCAAATAGAATAAAGCGTCTAGTTGCATTCTTTCTATTAAAAGCATGCTTGATGGATTTAAAAACGATAAATATAGAACGATAAATTCAATTTTATTTTTTGGATTAATTGTGAAAGTTGATAAAAAAATCATCAATATAATTAAAATCCATGGAACATAATTTCTATAGATAGTATCTAAAAATTCATTGTAAGGTAAACTTAAAAAAATATATCCATAATTAAATTGTGAAACAGTTCTATTTCCACAATTTAAAGGTTCAAGTGTTAAAAGATTTACTCCTAAACTATTGCACCTTAGCCATTCAATAGGAATTTTGAAATCTACAAATAAATATGTAGCAGCCCAAATAAAATTTTTAAGATAATCAGTTTGTAATAAGAATATAACTGCAATCAATATTATAAAAGAATGTAATATGGTTTTTAGTGTCATTTTAATATTTATATAATATAAAATATATTTATGAAGCTATGCCTTATAATTCCAACGTTAAATGAGGAAAATAATATTCATAAAATATATAAAAAGATACTAAATACTAAAATTAAATTAGATATGATTTTTGTTGATGATAACTCAACAGATAAAACAAGATTAATTATCAAAAAATTAAGTACCAAAAATAAGAATGTTAAATTTATTTTTAGAAATAATAAAAAAGGAATAGGCTCTGCGCATAAAGATGCTATTAAATATGCTTACAAAAAGAATTATAATTTAATTATAACCATGGATGCTGATGGAACGCATGATCCAAAATATTTTCATTCAATGATTAAAAAAGCTTATGAATATGATTATGTGATAACAAGTAGGTTCAAAAAATTAAATCTAATTGCAGATTGGCCAATCGAAAGAAAAATAATTACATATACACGACATTTTTTGATAAAATTATTTTTAGGTTTATCTTATGATGCCTCAGGTGCATACAGATGTTTTATGACTAACAAAATACCATTAAAAATTTTTTCTCAATCAAAAAATAATGATTATGCTTTTTTTTGGGAAATAACATATTTAATAAAGTTAAAAAAATATAGTATTTACGAACTTCCTGTTAGATTAGTTTATAGGAAACTTGGAAAATCTAAAATGCAATTTAAACACATAATAAATTCATTCTTTTATTTACTAAAAATGTTTTTTCAAAGAAAATTTTTAACTTAAATCAATGAGATCATCAGAAACCCACGAGGGAATTTTTTCTATTTTGGAAAAAATTATACGTGCTCATCCAGCAATTTATATAATTATAAGAAATTTAGTGAAATACACAAATATATTTGAAAAAGATTTTGATGGTTTAAAATTTTTAGACATTAATGAAAAAAAAATGAATATAATTGATGTTGGAGCTAGCGATGGTATCGCCTCTAAATTTTTTAACAATAATCTTAATGTAGATAAAATATATTGTTACGAGCCAAATGAATATTTTTTAAAAATTTTAAAAAAAACCAAACAAAAAAACATTATTATTAAACCATACGCAATTGGAAATAAAAATATTAAAAAAAAAATATATTTTCCTAGATATAATTTTTTTAATAAAAATTATGACATTATTTCATATGCCCACTATGACCAAAAATTAATGAACCATTTTTTGTTAGATTTTAAGTTTAGAGAAAATTTATCTATAGCAAGCAGTATTCTCACTATTAAAAAGATTGGGTTATTTAAAAAAAAGATTCACTTAATAAAAATTGACACTAATGGTTTTGAATTATCAATTATCAAGGGATTAATTCAAACAATAAAAAGAGACTCACCTGTTCTCTTAGTAGAAATGAATAAAGATGAAAAGAAAATTAGTAATATTCTTAAAAAATTTCATTATGATGGCTATTTTTATTCAATTAGTCAAAAAAAATTTACAAAAAGAAAAAAATCTAATGCATTAAATAAATATTTTTTACAAAAAAAACATATAAAAAAACAATTAATAATTTAATTTTAGATAATTATGAAAATTAATAAATGTAGAATATGTTCATCAAAAAAATTTTCAAAACTTTTTAGTCTAGGAAAACAATCTTTTACTGGAAAATTTCCAAATTCTTTAAATCATAAAATTGGAAAAGATTATATTAATTTAATATTATGCAATAAATGCAAACTTGTTCAACTTGATAGAAATTTTAATCCAAATTTTTTATATGGAAAAGATTATGGTTATAGAACTGGAATTAATTCAACCATGAGCAATCATGTGAAGTCTGTTGCCAAAGAGGCGATTAAAATATCAAAACCTAAACAAAAAGATTATATTCTAGATATAGCAAGTAATGACGGAACTTTATTAAATAATTATGGAAATAAATTTATTACCGTTGGCATTGATCCATTAGTGAATAAATATAAAAAGTTTTATAAAAAAATTGATTACAAGATTTCTAATTTTTTTAGTAGCAAAATTTTAAATAAATATAATTTACATAAAAAATATAAAATTATCACAGCTCTTTCGATGTTTTATGATTTAAAGGATCCAAATTCCTTTATAAAAGATATTAAAAAAATCTTACATGTTGATGGGGTTTTTATTTTAGAACATGCTGATCTTTTATCAATATTGAAGTATTCGTTATTTGATACTATCTGTCACGAACATTTAGAATATTATTCTTCGAAGATAATAATCGAATTAATGAAAAAGAATAAACTTAGAGTGTTTGATATTAAAAATAGCAAGATAAATGGTGGAAGCACTCGATATTTTATTAGTCACTTTAATTCAAAATATAAGACAAGATTTAAGAAAATTGAAAAGACTCTTAAAGAGGAAAAAAAATTTAAACTAGAAAAAAAAGAGACTTTTTTAAGATTTTTTAAAAAAATTAATCTAATTAAAAAGAATATAATGGATTTTTTAAATAAGATTGTGAAAAACAAAAAGACAGTTCATGGCTATGGAGCGTCAACAAAGGGAAATGTTTTACTTCAATACTTTGGTATTGATAGTAAACATTTAAGCTATATCGCTGAGAGAAATCCACTTAAATATAATAAATTCACTCCAGGAACGTACATTAAGATAATTTCAGAAAAAAAATCAAGACGGTTAAAACCTAGTTACTATTTTGTTTTACCATGGCATTTTCAAAATGAAATTGTGCAAAGAGAGACAAAAACCAGAAATTTGGGCACAAAACTTATATTTCCTTTACCTAAACTTAAGATAATATCCTGACTTTAACATTACTTAAAGGATAAAAAAATTTACTTAAATTTTTATCGAGTAGGAAGCAAAGTTTTTTTATCTTTTTTACTTTTTACTTTTTTTTTTTGATCACAATATCTCTTAAAAGCATAAACTGTTGATAGACCACCAATTAATGCAAATTTTAAAATCTTTAATTTAACGAGTGTTTTAATCATGATTAAATATCAAATTTTTCTAATAAGAAGTTGATTACCAAATTATAAAGAAATACAAAGCAAAAAATATAGAATAAAAAAATTATTCCTTTAGAATTAAAGATGTATCCAGTTGAGGTTAAAAGCACAATAAAGAGGCTAATTGACAAAGCAAGCTTTGATTGTGATTTTTTTTTTAAGTGAGATTTAATAATATCTTTTTTCATTAGGTATTATCATAATTATTTGAGATATTTATTCATCATTAATTTTGTCCTACTTAACACTCATGAAATTCACAAATGCCCTCTTGGTGAAATTGGTAGACACAAAGGACTTAAAAAACATAGGGTAGGGTTATTTCATAGTCTCACACAGTCTCATTCAGTCTCAAATCCCATAAAATCCTACACTTTTATAAAACCCTCATTTATTTTCATTGGAAAATATGAATAATAAATTTTGTCAAACTATAACTAGACTAGAACCTGGTGAGATAAATATATTAAGATAGATTTATTAATGATTAATTGTTGTGAAAAATATTTATAAAATTCATTACATTGTATTTTTTTTAGCATTATTTTTTTCTAAAGCTATAGCGGAGCCAACCTTTGTGCAAAGTAAATCAATCGAGACAGGCACCCAGGAACTTGGACTTACATTTAATAATGATGGTACAAAAATGTATACTGTAAGAAGTGGAGGAACAACGGATGCAGTTATCGAATATATATTAACTAGCGCATATGACATTTCAACGGCAACCGTAAACAATACTAAAGTAGTACATAGAAGTGGAGATGCTGGTAATTATTTACCATCACAAGTAGTGTTCAATAATGATGGAACAAAAATGTTTGTTGTCAACCATCACGGTGTAAAGACAGTAGATGAATACTTACTAAGTACTGCATTTGATGTTTCAACTGCTACATTTGATAGCGAATATAATATCTCTGGTCAAGAAAAGAGAGCAAATTCAGTTGCATTTAATAATGATGGTACCAGAATGATTGTTGCTGGTGCAGGAAATATGTCCCAACATCGTATTCATGAATATTCACTAAGCACAGGATTTGATCTTAGCTCCACAGTTACTCATCTTAATACTGAAGACCTAAGTTCTACTCACGATTACATAGATGGAGTTACTTTTAATTACGATGGTACTAAAATGTATACCATTAGAGGTGCTGAAGATGACAATAATATTTCTCAGTTTAAATTAACTACACCTTATGATGTCTCTACTTTATCCCTTGAAGGTACCTTCGATGTAAGTTCTGTTAGTGCAGATTCAAGAGAACTTGTCTTTAGTAATGATGGAAGTAAAATGTTTATCATTGATGATAGTAATAATAAAGTTCATGAATTTAACCTAAGCTGTAATTGGAGCGTAATTGGTGGTGCTTGTGATGACCCAATAACTACTTCTGATGGGGGTAAAGATATTTTAAGTTCAATCGAGTCTCAAACAGCAACCGCTAAACAAATTGCCATCCACGCCACCACTCCGGTATTAAATCGTATGTATTGGTTAAGAAGACACAGAACCAATGATCAATTAAGTAATCAAAATATTAGATTAAACTTTTCTAATTCAATGATGGCATCGCTTTCTAAAATTATTCCTATATCAAATAAAACAAATGAAGTTCTAGACAAATTATCAGATGATTGGTCATTTTGGAGTGAGGGTAGTGTAAGTATTGGTAGAACTGGAGATACATCTAATTCATCATCAAAGAAAATTAATACTAAAGGTATTACACTTGGTATGGATAAAAAGATAAGCAAAAATAGATTATACGGTTATGCTTTTAGATTAGGTAAAGATGATGTTGATGTTGGCACATCTGGAACTAATTTAGACACTGAGTCTTTTAGTTTATCTTATTATGGAACTTTTATTCATGATGACATAAGGTTTACCGAAAGTATCATTGGAGTGAGCACTTTAAAAACTGATCATGTTAGAAAAGGAGGAGGAAGCACTAGAATAGGAGGAAGAAGGGGTGCACAAATATTTGGTTCGCTTAACTATTTAACAACATATAAAAAAGAAGATTTTAATATTACTCCTAATTTAAGAATTGATTTAAGCTACACAGAATTGAATAAATACCAAGAAAATGGTCCTGCGGCTTTAGTTTACAAAGCTCAAACAATTGAAACTGGAATGATATCTACTGGTTTTACTTTAAGCGATGTTATAAATTTTAATACTTTTACTTTTAAACCAAATGGAGGATTAGAGCTTGGAGTAGATTTTAGTCCATCTTCAGATGCTACTTATCGTTACCTATCGGAAACTACAGAATATACAAAATCTATCGGTCAAGATTCAAAAAATTTAAGAGCAAATATTGGATTTGATTTAGTAGCTGATAATGGTTTTTCTATAATGACTATTTATGAGAGAAATCAAAGTGACAATGCTCATAGCGATACTTTATATTTAGGATTTGGTTATATACCGACAGATAATATTGAATATGCTATGACTTTAGATAATGACAAAGCATCTTTGAGTTATAAGAGAAATTTAAATGGTTTCGATATCAGAATGAGTTCGAATTATAGTTTAATGAGTCAAATACCCGAATATGGTGCAAACCTAGAAATTGTAAGTACATTTTAACAAACTAGGATCTGTCTAGGATCTAGATAGGATAAAATAAAAAAAATTTACTTATTCATCTTGTTCAATTATAAATATTGGCATAAACACTAATGAAATTCATTAATGCCCTCGTGGTGAAATTGGTAGACACAAAGGACTTAAAAGCCGAGGGATAGAAGTTAAAGTCAGTCCATAGTAGTCCAAGATAGTCTAAAAACATTTTTAAACTTAATAATCTCATTTCTATTTTTGATTAAGATAATGATTAGCTAATTATTTAGTTGTCATAGACTTGGACATGTCTTGGACACAGGGAGATAATATTGTACTCTAATAATATGATAAAAAGTATTCTTTCTTCAATAATTCTAGATAGTAAATATTCTCTTGATATATTTCCTGTAAAAAAAGTTGATGAACTAGAACAAAAAATAATTTTAAAAAATATTAAGGGTAAAAATAAACCTTTTATTAATTGTATTATAAGAGAAAAGCTAATCCAATTAAAACCAGAAGAAATTGTAAGACAATTATATGCCCAGGTATTAATTAATGATTACGATTATTCAAAAAAAAGAATTTTTTTTGAATATCCTGTTAATTTTGGAAGAGAAAAAAAACAAGCAGATATTGTTATAACTGATAAAGACAGGCCTGATACACCATACATAATAGTTGAATTAAAAAAACCAAAATTAAAAGATGGTAAAGGACAATTAAGATCATATTGTAATGCCACAGGTGCTCCAATAGGTGTTTGGTCAAATGGACAACAAATTTCCCATTACAACAGAAAAGATCCAAATTATTTTGAGGAAATATCAGATATTCCTAAAAATAATCAAACCTTAAAAGATATATTAAGTGAAAGGTTTACACTTAAAGATTTGATTTTAAGAGACAAAATCTCAAATGAAAAAAAATCGTTAAAAAATATAATCCTTGAAATGGAAGACGAAGTTTTAGCTAATGCTGGTGTGGATGTATTTGAAGAGGTTTTTAAACTTATATTCACAAAAATGTATGACGAATTTTTAAGCAGGCAAGATAAAAATAATATTGAATTTTATTTAGATCAAAATTTCAAAGATAAAGATAAAGGTGATTACGAAAAGTTAAAAAAATCACTAACTGAGCTTGATGACAAAAAATTTCGTGTTATGGAATTTAGAAATACCGGACAAACTGAAACTGAACTTAGAAATAAAATAGACAACTTATTCTCAGAAGCTAAAAATCAATGGTCAGGAGTTTTTGAAACGGGAACTAAATTTGAATTAACAGATAGCCATTTATCTGTATGTATTTCAAGTTTACAGGATATTAAATTGTTCAACTCAAACCTTTTGGTTGTTGATGAAGCCTTTGAATATTTAGTTAATAAAACATCTAAAGGTGAAAAAGGTCAGTATTTTACCCCTAGGCATGTGATTGACATGTGTGTTGAAATGCTCAATCCTCAAAAAGGTGAGTATATGATTGATACTGCTTCGGGTAGCTGTGGATTCCCAGTTCACACTATTTTTAAGTTAACAGGACATTTATTTAAAAATGTTGATATTTCAGAAGACCAAAAAAAAGATATTCAAAAAGTATTTGGAATAGATTTTGATGAAAAAACTGTTCGTGTTGCTAGAACATTAAATTTAGTTGCAGGTGATGGTGAAACTAATGTTTTACATTTAAACACTCTAGATTTTGATAGATGGTCAGATAAAACAGAAAAAAATTCTAATTGGATTAATACTTATGGAAAAGGATTTGAAAGATTAAAAAAATTAAGAAGAGATAAAGATAGTGATAAATACTTTAATTTTGATTTGTTAATGGCGAACCCACCTTTTGCTGGTGATATAAAAGAAAGTAGAATTTTACATCAATATGAGTTCGGATTTAAGAAGGATGGTAAAAAAACACAAAACAAAGTAGGTAGAGATATTTTATTTATTGAGAGAAATTTAGATTTTCTTAAACCTGGTGGCCGTATGGCAATAGTATTACCTCAGGGTAGATTTAATAACAAAGATGATAAGTTTATTAGAGATACTATCTCCAGTAAATGTAGAATACTAGCGGTTGTAGGTTTACATATTAATACTTTCAAGCCTCATACAGGCACTAAAACAAGTGTTCTGTTTGTTCAAAAATGGGATGAAAAACTTTGCCCTAAAGTTGATGATTATTCTATTTTTTTTGCAGTATCTGATGAAGGAGGAAAAGATAATTCAGGAAATTATGTTTATCTAAAAGATAAAAATGGAAATTTATTATTAGATGCAAATGGTCATTTGGTCGTTAAGCACGATTTACATAACCATGATGGAGTATTGCAAGATGGTATAGCAGAAAAATTTAAAATTTGGGGCATAAAACAAAAACTATCTTTTTTGTAAAAATAAAAAAATGGAAATTTTTCAGATAAACAAAAACAAACTTCAAAATAGATTATTTAGACTTGATTCAGATTTTTACAAAAAAAAATATATTGAACTAGAAAAAATTGTTAAAAAAAATGATCATATTATATTAAATGAAATAAGTTTTGTTACAGACGGAGAACATGGGACTGTAAAAGTTCTTGAAAAAGGACATGCAAAATATTTTGGTGCAAGAAATATTTTTACTGGATTTTTAGAAAATATAAATGTTGGTTTCATCTCTTATGAAGATCATAAAAAAAACAAAAAAACTATTTTAAAACATAGAGATATATTATTAAGCTGCGTAGGCCATGTTGGAAATGTATCATTTGTCCCCAAAAATATTGGTGAAGCTAATATTGTAAGAAATGTTATTTTGGTTAGACCAGATGAAACAAAAATAAATACGTCTTATTTGTTTGGATATTTCTTATCTAAATATGGAAAAAATCTTTTTGCCAGGACTGCCTCTGGTAATAATCAACCTTTAGTGAGTCTGGAAAATGCTAAAGAAATTTTAGTACCTATTTTTAGTAAAAAATTAGAAAAAATATGTGAAGAAATTCTGAGTAAAAGTGAAAATTTATTGATTAAATCTCAGGGAATGTACAATAAAGCAGAAAATTATCTTCTTTCAGAAACCAAGCTTAATACTTGGATAGAAAAAAATGAATTATCTTATGAAAAAAATTTTAATCAAATTTCACAATATTCAAGAATTGACTCTGAATATTTTCAACCAAAATATGATGCGCTTATAAAAAAAATCAAAGAATACAAAGGTGGCTGGAACACAGTGAAAAATTTGTTAAATATCAAATCAAAAAATTTTAACCCAGAACACAATAAAAAATATAAATATATTGAACTTGCAAACATTAATATTAATGGAGAAATAATAGATTGTAGTATTGATTATGGTCATGAGCTTCCATCTAGAGCAAGAAGAACTGTGAAAAATCGTGATGTAATAATATCTTCAATTGAGGGGTCTCTAGATAGTATTGCTTTAGTTGATGAAGTCTTTAATAATTCATTATGTTCTACTGGTTTTTTTGTTTGTAATTCTAATTTCTTTAATTCAGAGACACTATTGATTTTAATGAAAAGTTTCATCGGTCAAAAACAATTAAAAAAAGGTTCAAGTGGAACCATTCTAACAGCAATTAACATTGATGAATTAAATAAAATTGTACTTCCTAAAGTTGATAAAAAAATTCAAAGTAAAGTTAAGGGGTTTATAAATGAAGCTTACAGGTTAAGAACTGAGTCGAATAGACTATTAGCTGATCTTAAAAATATAATTGAATGTGCTATAGAAAGGGACGAGCTATCAGCTTTAAAAAAAAAGAATACTTTATAGGACTTTATAGGATAACTTGGACATGACTTGGACACAGGGAGATAAAATAAAAAAATTTTACTTATTAGGGTTGTTCAATTATAAATATTAGCATAAACACTCATGAAATTCACAAATGCCCTCGTGGTGAAATTGGTAGACACAAAGGACTTAAAATCCTTGCCGCTTGCGGAGTGCCAGTTCGAGTCTGGCCGAGGGCACCATTAAAATGAGCAAGATCCAAATTATCTCTGATAAAAATAGCAGATCATCAAATATAAAAAAATCATTAATTAAGATATTAAAAAAAAATGTCGTAAAAAAATCAAATCTAACAATTGTAATTGGTGGCGATGGTTTTATGCTTCAAACTTTAAAAAAGAATAGAAATTCAAAAAAATCTTTTTATGGAATAAATTCTGGAAATTACGGTTTTCTTATGAATAAATATTCATCAAATAATTTAATTAAGAATTTATCAAAAGCTAAGATGATTTCTATTTCACCATTGGAAATGACAGTTAGTAACAAGAATAATCAAAAAAAAAAACACATAGCAATTAATGAGGTATCAATTTTACGACAAAGCCGTCAAGCAGCATCTTTATCAATAGATTATGGATCTAAAAAATTAATTAAAAATTTAGTTTCTGATGGTGTACTAGTTTCTACACCTGCCGGGAGTACAGCTTATAATTTATCTGTTCATGGACCTATTTTAGCTCTTAATTCAAAAAAGTTGTCGATCTCACCTATAAGTGCTTTTAGGCCACGAAGATGGAAAGGCAAAATAGTGAGTGATAGGTCAAAAATAACGATTAAAAATTTAAATCCTAAAAAAAGACCTATTAGTGCAGTGGCTGATAACATTGAAGTAAGAAATGCTAGAGTCATAAATATTAGAACGAGCAAAAAAATAAGATTTAATCTTTTGTATGATAGAAATAAAAGTCTTCAAAAAAAGATTAAAATTGAACAATTGCGTAATGAGACTAATTGATTAAGAAAATGCTGGAGACTTTTTATGAAAAATTATCTGGTATTCATGGCAAAAAAAAATGGAAGAAATTTTTTAAGTTTATAAGAACTCATTTTGGTGAAGAAAATCCTGGAGATCTTAATTTTGATTTTGATAATAGAATTTCAAGAATTGAATTGGTTCAAAAAGTAATAGATAAAAAAAATTTCAATACTTATTTGGAAATTGGCACTTTTAAAGATGAATTATTTTCAAAAATAAACTGTAAAACAAAGGTAGGTGTTGATCCATTTTCTGGTGGGAATGTAAGAATGAAAAGTGATGATTTTTTTTTACAAAATAAACAAAGCTTTGATTGTATTTTTATTGATGGCTTACATCATTACTATCAGGTATTAAAAGATATAAATAATTCCCTCAATGTTTTAAATGAAAATGGTATTATATTTGTACATGACTGTTTGCCAAAAAGTAGAGACGCTCAATCAATACCAAGGACTGAAGCTAACTGGAATGGAGATGTTTGGAAGGCTTTTGTAAATAAAAGATCAGACCCAAATCTTGATTGTTATACTTGTTATGCAGACCAAGGTATTGGTTCAATTCTTAAAAGATCTAATAGAAATACTTTAAAATTAAGCATTAAAAACTTTAAAAAGATGAAATATGTTGATTTTTATAAAAATCACAAAACATATATGAATATAATTGAATTTGATGACTTTATAAAAATGATTTAACATGAACAAGGTTTTATTATTTGTTTTAGTTTTTTTCACTTTATTGAGCTCCAATTCATCTGCTCAATTTACTTTTGTACAAACAAAAAATGTAGCATTAGATACTCCTGGTATTAGAGGAATAAACTTTAAGCCAGATGGTACCAGAATGTATATAACCAATCGTTATGATGATCAAAAAGCATATATTATTGAATATTCGCTTAGTAAACCATTTGACATAAGCACAGCAACAATTTCTTTTACAGGAGGTAAGCCAAAAGGAACTGCATTAACTTGTAATGGAGCTGGAGATGATAATCAAATGGAATTACCCCACGCAATTGAATTTAAGCCAGATGGTACACGAATGTTTGTAACCACAAATAAGGATTTCGGTGAAGGAGAGATCGGTGTTGCAGTGTTTCAATTTAAATTAACGACCCCTTGGGACTCAACCACATTAGTTTGTGAAAAAATATACGAAGTAGACGTCGATGGCACAGGTGCTGAAGATCAAGTAAGAACTTTAGATTTTAAACCAGACGGTACAAGAATGTATGTAGGGGGAAAGAAAAAACATAAAATAAGACAATATGATTTAGCAACTCCTTTTGATCTTAGATCTGGAGTTACCCCAGGAGGAATTTCAGACTCATTAGAGAGTTTTGAGGATAATATGAGAGACATTCAATTTAATCCAGATGGAACTCAAATGTTCTTAACTGGTAATGAGAGAAATAGTGGACTAATGCAAAAATTCAGTCTAAGCACACCATACGATATAACCACTTTATCCTCTACGACTGAAACATTTTCTTTAACATCACCGTCAGACTCAAATCTTGTAAATAATTTGATGGGTTTTATTTTTGCTGTAAATTTTACAAAAATTTTTGTAACTAGTGACGATGGAAATAATGATGATGCAGGTAATGACAATCAAATCCATGAATTTGATATTGATTGTGCAGGCACAATAACCTGCGGTGATCCTTCTGCTAATGCTGATGTGAAAGCTATCATCGAGGCAAATGTTGAGTCTGCTAAACGTATAATTAGAAATAATACTCTTCCGATATTTCATAGGACTGAATGGTTAAGAAGACATAAAAATAAAGATAATCTAAATAACCTTAATGCAGAGATAGATTTTACAAATGAAAAAATTGCAAGATTAGTAAGTGCTTTAGAAACTCTTAAAAAAGATAAAGATAGAACCTATAGAAGTGAAGATTGGTTTCAATGGAGTGAGGGAAGAGTAAGCTTAGGTAGAAAAAGTGCAAAAAGCGGGTCATCTAGAGACATTCATGGTTATGGCATTTCTGTTGGTGCAGATAGAATCAAAGAAGAGGATCGAGATGAAATGTATGGCTATGTTTTTCAATATGGAAATGATGATGTTGATATTGGAAACAAAGGCACAAACCTAAGTACAGATACTTACAGCATCGCTATTTATAGTACGAAATTTAAAGATAATGAGTCTTTTACTGATAGTATTATTGGATTTAGTTTACTAGATATCAATCATAGAAGAGTAATTAATAACAATACCTTAAAAGGGGATAGAGCTGGACAACAGATATTTGGATCAATCAATTTTGGAAAAAGATTACATGATGAAAAACTTAATTTAAGCCCAGGGATTAAATTAGATTTAGGTTATACAAAATTAAGAGAATTTAAAGAAAAAACTACACTTGGTGATAGTTTGGCTGACGCATTAATTTATAAAGATCAAAATATCAAAACAGCTTTAGCTACAATTGGTTTTCTTTTTGATACAGAAAATGAACAAGAAGAAAGAACAACCAATCATCACGGAAGAATTGAATATGTTGGAGATTTTAGTCCATCATCAAACGCAGAGTTTATTTATAGGAATGACCAAGGGACTGGTTATAATTATAGTACAAATAATAAGTCCAAACATAATTACAGAATAGGTTATGGTTTCGATATAACTTCAATAACAGGTTGGTCTGTTGTAACTAGTTTCGAAAGATTTGGTGCTAGCGGGAAAGGTTTTTATAATGAGCTTTATTTGTTGGTAGGATATGTCCCAATTGATGATATGAAATTTTCATTTGAGTTTGATAATTCAAACACAACAAGTTTAGGATTTGTTAACAAAATAAATAACTATAATTTTAAAATTAACTCGAATTTTGATCTTTTAAGTGATGAAAGAAATCATAATACGAAAATATCAGTTAGTAATAAATTTTAATTATAAATTGATATTTGTATTAATATTATAGAGAGATGGTGCCCCCGCACGGATTCGAACCGCGGACCTATTGATTACAAATCAATTGCTCTACCAGCTGAGCTACAAGGGCATGCGCAATAATTATTAATAATTTTTTAATTAATCAACTCTTTTTTTTAAATAACTTAAGTGATGAAACACAATAGCAGCACTATTTGAGATATTTAAACTTTCAACTTTACTGTTAATATCTATCTTTATTAAAAAATCAGCATATTTTGATGTGTGTTGGTGCATACCAAACCCTTCAGAACCGAATAAAAGAATATTATTTCCTTTCCATTCTATTTTTGTGAAATCTTTATCACCATTACCATCAAAACCATAAACCCAAAAATTTTTATCTTTAAGGTTTTTTAAAGTAGAATTGATGTTGGATACTTCAAAAATATTTATGTATTCAATTGCTCCACTTGAAGCTTTGTACATAAGTTTGCTTTCATTTGGATAGTGTCTTTCCTTAATAATAATCCCATCAATGTTAAAGGATACTGCACTTCTTATTAAAGCACCAATATTTCTAGGATCAGTTACTCCATCTAAACAAACTAAAGTGATATTATTTTTTTTCTTTATAAATTCTTTAAGAATTGGTTTTTCCAAGTGTTCTATTTCAGCAACATATCCTTGATGTAACAAATTTTCTTTGGTACTATATTTGTCTAGTTCTTTTTTAGTTTTAAAATAAACCTTTACTTCATTTAGAAGGTTTTTGTTTGGGCTTTTTCTATGTATATTTTTTTTACTTTCTTCTGTTAAAAAAACTCTCAGCACCTTTCTTTTTGGATTTTTTAGTGCCTCAATAACAGCGTGTTGGCCAAGAATGAAAAATGATGATTTATTCATAAATAATCCTATGTTTTACACGTTTTTTTTAATATTTTCCTATTAAATCACGTATTGCAATTGGATAAATAAAATATATAAAACGCATGTTGTTTGAAGCTTTATTGAACAAGGGGACACTTCCCCTAAGGGAGGGGTTCCAGAGCGGTCAAATGGGGCGGGCTGTAAACCCGTTGACTTCGGTCTTCGAAAGTTCGAATCTTTCCCCCTCCACCATTCAATATATTTTGAACAATACTGGAGTGTATCTCTTGGGGTTGTGCGGGTGTAGTTCAATGGTAGAACGCTAGCCTTCCAAGCTGGATGTAAGGGTTCGATTCCCTTTACCCGCTCCAAGAAGATAAATTTAAATTTAAAAAGTGAGGATTAAAAGTAATGTCGAAAGAAAAATTTGTAAGAAATAAACCACATTGTAACATCGGTACAATTGGTCATGTTGATCATGGTAAAACAACTTTAACTGCTGCTATCACTAAAGTTTTATCTGAAACTGGTGGCGCACAAGCTATTGCATATGATCAAATTGATAAAGCTCCAGAGGAAAAAGAGAGAGGTATTACTATATCTACTGCTCACGTAGAATACGAAACTGAAAAAAGACATTATGCTCACGTAGACTGCCCAGGCCATGCTGACTATGTAAAAAATATGATCACAGGTGCAGCACAAATGGATGGTGCTATCTTAGTAGTAAATGCTGCAGATGGACCTATGCCTCAAACTAGAGAACACATTCTATTAGCAAGACAAGTTGGTGTTCCTGCAATTTGCGTTTACTTAAATAAAGTAGATCAGGTTGATGATAAAGAAATGATAGATCTTGTTGAAGAGGAGATTAGAGAATTACTAACTTCATACAAATTCCCAGGCGACAAAACTCCTATAGCAAAAGGCTCTGCACTTGCTGCTGTTGAGGGAAGAGATGAAGAAATAGGCAAAAAATCAATTTTAGAATTAATGAAAAATGTTGATGAATTTATTCCCCAACCAGATAGACCAAAAGATAAGGATTTTTTAATGCCTGTCGAAGATGTATTTTCTATTTCTGGAAGAGGTACAGTTGCAACAGGTAGAGTTGAGTCAGGTGTATTAAAAACAGGTGATGAATTAGAGATAGTTGGTATTAGGGAAACAAAAAAATCAGTTTGTACTGGTGTAGAAATGTTTAGGAAACTATTAGATTCAGGTGAAGCGGGTGATAACGTTGGTGTTCTTTTAAGAGGAGTAGAAAGAACTGACATCGAGAGAGGACAAGTTCTTTGTAAGCCAGGTTCAGTCACACCTCATACTAAGTTTGAAGCACAGGCTTATGTATTAAAAAAAGAGGAGGGTGGCAGACACACTCCTTTCTTTACTAAGTACAGACCACAATTTTATTTTAGAACTACAGATGTAACAGGTGAAGTTGAATTACCAGCAGGTACTGAAATGGTCATGCCAGGTGATGATGCTAAGTTTATAGTAAAACTAATAACTCCTATTGCAATGTCAGAAAAACTGAACTTTGCAATCAGAGAGGGTGGAAGAACTGTAGGTGCTGGAGTTGTAACTAAAATTATAGAGTAAACTCTATATGTAGGAGTGTAGCTCAATTGGTAGAGCGCCGGTCTCCAAAACCGGAGGCTGAGGGTTCGAGTCCCTCCGCTCCTGCCAATTAATTAAAATATTTTATATTATGAAAAACCCAATTAAATTTATTCAAGAAGTTAAGCAAGAAGCTTTTAAAGTTAGTTGGCCCTCTGGTAAAGAAACAATTCAAGGTGCCTTGATGGTGTTTGCTATGGCGGTAGTTATGTCATTATTTTTTCTTTTACTTGATCAAGTTTTAAAGTTTTTCTTAGAGCTTTTACTTAAAGTGAGTTTATGATGAAAAACTGGTACATTGTTCAATCACACTCAAGCTTTGAAAATAAAGTTGCTGGTTTAATCAAGGAAGAGGCAGAAAAAGCAAAGATTTCAGATAAATTTGATGAAATAATTGTTCCAACTCATGATGTAACTGAGGTTAAAAGGGGCAAAAGAGTTCAAAGAAAAAAAAAATATTTTCCTGGTTATGTTCTTATTAAGAGTGAGATGGATAACAGTATTTATCATATGATAAAGAACATAAAAAGAGTTAGCGGTTTTTTAGGAACAAAAGGTATACCTGTCCCAGTATCAGATAAGGAAATAGAGAAGATTTTAGGTCAAATAAAAGATGGTGTAGCTCAGCCAAAATCTGGTATAGAGTACAGCGTTGGTGAAAAAGTTCAAGTAGTTGATGGACCTTTCGCTTCGTTTAGTGGAATGGTAGAGGAAATTGATGAAGAGAAGTCAAAATTAAAAGTTTCAGTTTCTATATTTGGAAGACCGACACCAGTTGAATTAGAATATAATCAAGTGGAGAAAATAAGTTAATGGCAGCAAAAAAAGAAATTAGTGGATTTATAAAACTACAAATTAAAGGTGGTCAAGCTAATCCAGCACCACCAGTTGGTCCTGCTTTAGGTCAGCGTGGGGTTAATATAATGGAGTTTTGTAAAGCTTTTAATGATAAAACAAAATCTTTGGTGGGAAAACCTGTTCCAGTAGAAATTACTGTTTACAAGGATAAAAAATTTGATTTTAAAATTAAATCACCCCCTGCATCATTCTTTATTAGGGAGGCAGCAAAATTAAAAAGTGGTTCAAAAGAACCAGGTAGAAATATCGTTGCTTCTATTACAAAGAAGCAAGCAGAGGAAATCGCTAAACAAAAGATGAACGATTTAAACGCAATAGATTTAGAGCAGGCAGTAAAAATTATTGCAGGTTCAGCGAGATCAATGGGTATTGAGGTCAAAGATTAACAATGTCAAAAAGATTCAAAAAACTACCTGAAAAAACTTCTGAATTACCAGCAGAAGTTATTGAAAAATTAATTCCTATAATAAAAAAAAATTGTACAACAAAATTTGATGAGTCGATTGATTTGAGTTTTCAAATAAATAACAAACAAAAAAAAAATGAAATTAATATTAGAACTTTAGTAAATCTTCCAGGAGGTTCGGGGAAAAAAGTAAAAGTTGCAGTAGTTTGTGAAGATGCAAAATCTGCTGATGCAAAATCAGCTGGTGCAGATATTGTTGGAAGTGACGATTTTATTGAAAAGATTAAAAACGGAGAATTAAATTTTGAAAAATTAATTTGTACACCTTCTATGATGATTAAATTATCTAAATTAGGAAAAGTACTTGGTCCAAAGGGTTTGATGCCTAATCCAAAACTAGGCTCTGTTACTGAGGATTTAAAGACAGCAATAAAAGATGCAAAATCTGGTCAAGCAGAGATAAGAAACGATAAAGATGGAAACATTGGTGTGAGTATTGGTAAAAAATCTTTTGCTCATGAAAAACTGATTAAAAATTACAATGCCATAATTGAAACTCTTGAAAAAGAAAAATCTAATAATACAGTAAAAGGTGAATTAGTTAAGACAGCCTTTTTAACATCAACAATGGGTGTCTCATATAAATTAAAATTAGAAAAAAGTATTTAAATCTTTATGATGAACAAAGAACAAAAAAAAAATTATATAACTGAAATGACTGCACAATTCGAAAATAGTAAAGCAGTTATGGTAACTCATTATCAAGGTTTAACTATGCCTCAACTTGATGAACTAAGATCAAAAATGAGAGAGCATGGAATAGTTTTTAGAATTACAAAAAACAGAATTACAAAATTAGCTTTGGAAAAAACTAAATGTAAGGATTTATCAAAACTGTTTACTGGACCAACAGCTGTAGCATTTGGAGAGGATGCAATTATGTCTGCAAGAATTTTATCGAAATTTGCTAATGATAACGAGAGTCTAAAATTGATTGGTGGAATCATGGATAATGAGCTTTTAGATCAAGCTGGAGTATTAAATGTAGCTAGTTTACCAACTTTAGATGAAGCAAGAGCAAATATTGTGGGTATTTTGAATGCCTCTGCATCAAAATTAGCAAGTATTTTACTTGCACGATCGGAAAAAATGGGTAATTTACCCCCAGAAAATTCTGAAACCCAACCTAAAGAGTAGAAAATGCCAGACCTAAATAAAATTATAGAAGATTTATCGAGCTTGACTGTTGCTGAAGCAGCAGATCTTTCAAAACAATTAGAAGAAAAATGGGGCGTTACCCCAGTGGTAGCAGCAGCACCAGCAGTAGCAGGCGCAACGGCAGCGGCAGAAGATAAAGATGACTTTACTATTATGTTAGTCTCAGCAGGAGATAAAAAAATTAACGTTATTAAAGAAGTAAGAGCAGCAACTTCACTGGGCCTTAAAGAGGCTAAAGATTTAGTTGAGGGTGCGCCTAAAGAAGTAAAAACTGGCGTTCCCAAAAAAGAAGCAGAAGAGATTAAAACTAAATTAGAAGCTGCAGGCGCTAAAGTAGAACTTAAGTAAATTAAAAAGGATTTTTTTAGCTCTGATTAATTTTGTTAATCAGTGTTAAACATTGATGCAAATATCTTTTACTGAAAAGAAAAATATTAGAAAAAGTTTTGGTAAACTTAAAGAGAGTTTATCAATCCCGAACTTGATAGAAGTTCAAAAAAATTCTTATAAAGAATTAACAGATTTCAATACTGAAAATTTAGAATTAACAAAAGGTTTTGATAGAGTTTTTAAAAGCATTTTTCCAATTGATGATCTTAATGATAAGGGAACTTTAGAATATGTTTCTTATAGATTAGAAAAGCCAAAATTTGATGTAGAAGAATGTATAGCTAGAGGATTGACCTATTCTTCTGCATTAAAATGTACTCTTAGATTAGTTGTTTACGAAATAGATCAAGAGAATAATACTAAAGATATTTTATCTGCAAAAGAACAAGAAGTTTATATGGGAGAGGTTCCAATGATGACTAACAGTGGAACTTTTATAACTAATGGTGTGCAGAGAGTTGTTGTAAACCAAATGCATAGAAGTCCAGGTGTATTTTTCGATCATGACAAAGGAAAAACTCATGCGAGCGGTAAACTGTTATTTAATTGTCGTGTAATTCCAAATAGAGGTTCTTGGTTAGATTTTGAATATGATGTAAAAGATTTTTTATATTTTAAAATTGATAGAAAAAAAAAAATCCTCGCTTCTTCTTTATTACTCGCTCTAGGTTTTACTAAATCAGATATCGCTAACGAGTTTTATGAAAATGAAAAGTTTATTTATGATACTAATTCACAAAAATGGAAAACAAAATTTAATCCAGAAAATTATAAAGCCAAAAATTTTTCAGAAGAAGTTATCGACGCGAGCACTGGTAAAGTTGTCATAAAATTAGGTGATAAGATAAATTATTTAAATGCAAAAAAATTATCTAACGACGGTTTAAAAAATATTTTAGTTTCAAAAGAGTCCCTGTATGGAAAATTTTTACATACGGATATTAAGATAAGTGATGAAGAAGGTGGTACTTTCAAAATTGGAACTGAATTAAACGAAACTATTGTTCAACAAATATTAGATGCAAAAATTTATACTCTTGAAATTTCAGTTACTAACTCAATCAACAAAGGTGGTTATTTATTGACTACAATATTTAATGATAAAAATAATAATAAAGATGAAGCAATTACTGAAATTTATAAAATGCTAAGACCTGGTGAACCACCAACAATCGAGATAGCAACTCAAATATTTAATAATTTGTTTTTTAGCTCTGATAGATATGATTTATCTGATGTTGGTAGAGTCAAAATGAATTCTAGATTAAACTTAGAATGTTCTGATAAAATTACAATTTTGAGAAATGACGACATCATTGCAATAATTCATAAAATGCTTGATCTTAGAGATGGAAAAGATGAAGTAGATGATATTGACCATTTGGGAAATAGACGAGTTCGATCTGTAGGAGAACTTGTTGAAAATCAGGCAAGGATCGGTGTTTATCGAATGGAAAGAGCAATTAAAGAAAAAATGACTACTCTTGATATAGAGTCAGCAATGCCACAAGATTTAATTAATGCTAAACCACTTACAGTTTCGTTGAAAGATTTTTTTGCTAGTTCACAGCTATCTCAGTTTATGGATCAAACCAATCCTTTATCCGAAATCACTCACAAAAGAAGAGTATCGGCACTAGGACCTGGTGGTTTGACACGAGAAAGAGCGGGTTTTGAAGTACGTGATGTACATCCAACACATTATGGAAGAATATGTCCAATCGAAACTCCTGAGGGACCAAATATCGGTTTGATTAATAGTTTATCTACTTACGCTAAGATTAATAAATATGGTTTTATCGAAAGTCCATACAAAAGAGTTAAAGATGGAGTAGTTCAAGATAAAGTTGAATACCTTTCTGCCATGGAGGAGACCAAGTACACAATTGCACAAGCTAATACAAAACTTGATAAAAATAGTAAAATTGTTGAGGAACTAGTATCTTGCAGGCAAAACTTGAACTTTTTATTATCTAAACCTGAAATTATTGATTACATTGACGTATCTCCAAAACAATTAGTATCAGTAGCAGCATCTTTAATTCCATTTTTAGAAAATGATGATGCTAACAGAGCTTTAATGGGATCAAACATGATGAGACAAGCGGTTCCGTTGTTAAAACCAGAAGCTCCACTAGTGGGAACAGGTATTGAAAGCGATGTTGCACTTGATTCAGGCGTAACAATTGTAGCAAAGAGAGACGGTATAGTTGATAAAATTGATGGAAAAAGAATTGTTGTTAAAGTTACAGAGGAAACAGATTTTACTAAATCTAGTGTAGATATATATAATCTTCAGAAGTTTAAAAGATCAAATCAAAATACTTGTATTAATCAAAGACCGTTAGTTAGAGTAGGAGATAAGGTTAAAACTGGTGATATTATTGCTGATGGCCCATCAACTAGATTAGGAGAATTAGCTTTGGGAAAAAATGTTACTGTAGCTTTTATGCCTTGGCAAGGATACAATTTTGAAGACTCAATTTTGATTTCAGAGAGGTGCGTGACAGACGATGTATTCACATCAGTTCACATTGTTGAATACGAAATAATGGCAAGAGATACTAAACTAGGTGAGGAAGAAATTACTAGAGATATTCCAAATGTTAATGAAGAGGCTTTAAAAAATCTTGATGAATCAGGTATAGTTTATATTGGTGCTGAGGTGAATGCTGGAGATATTTTAGTTGGTAAAGTCACACCAAAAGGTGACTCAGCTTCAGGACCAGAGGAAAAATTATTAAGATCAATATTTGGTGAAAAAGCAATAGACGTAACTGATACATCTTTAAGAATGTCTAGAGGAAGTAGTGGAACAGTGGTTGATGTAAAGGTTTTCAATAGGCATGGTATTGAAAAAGATGAAAGATCTATTACAATCGAAAGAGCTGAGATTGAACAAGTTCAACAAGATAAAATTGTTGAGGAAGAAATTTTAGAAAGAAGTATTAAACAAAGGGCATCTCAAATTTTATCAGGCTCATCATTAACAAAAAAAATAAAGAATATTGATGTGGGTACTAAACTTGATTTTGAAACTATCAATAATTTAACAATCACTGATGCTTTTAAAATTACTGATGGAAATTCAAAAAATGATGCTGCACTAGCACAATTAAAAGACCAATATAATAAAGCGGAACAGGATATTATTGAAAGATTTGAGGATAAAGTTTTAAAAATTAGAAGTGGTGATGATCTTTTACCTAGTGTAATGAAAATGGTTAAGGTTTTTGTAGCAATTAAAAGAAGACTTAGACCAGGTGATAAAATGTCTGGAAGACATGGTAACAAAGGAGTTGTTAGTAAGATTGTTCCTGTTGAAGACATGCCATACAGAGAAGATGGAAGACCAGTTGATATAGTTTTAAATCCCCTGGGAGTTCCAAGTCGTATGAACGTAGGTCAGATTTTGGAGACACACTTAGGTTGGGCATGTAAAGAATTTGGAGAACAAGTTAAAAATTTAGTCAATGAAAATCATAAAAAATTGGAAAAAACTGAAAAGATATCAAATTTCTTAAAGTCTGTTTATGGTGAGGAAATCTATAATCAAAAAGTTGACAAGTTAAATAAAACAGAGTTTGAGGACTTATGTGAAAATCTTCAAAATGGAATTGCGATATCAACACCAGTATTTGATGGGGCAAAAGAGAGAGATGTAACAGAAATGTTAGAACTCGCAAAACTACCAGGCTCTGGACAAACTTATTTGTGGGATGGAAGAACAGGAGAAAAATTTGATAGGCCTGTAACAGTTGGAATTATCTATATGCTTAAACTTCATCATTTAGTAGAAGATAAGATTCACGCAAGATCTACCGGACCTTACAGCCTAGTTACGCAACAACCACTAGGTGGCAAAGCACAATTAGGTGGTCAAAGATTTGGTGAAATGGAAGTTTGGGCTCTTGAGGCTTATGGTGCATCATACACTTTACAAGAAATATTAACTGTAAAATCAGATGATGTAGCAGGTAGAGTTAAAGTTTATGAGACAATTGTTAAGGGTGAAGAAAACTTCGAGTCAGGTATACCAGAATCTTTCAATGTATTAGTTAAAGAGATAAAATCTTTGGCATTAAATGTGGAATTAAATTGATTATGAAAAAAGAACTAACAGACTTATTCAAAAATTCTGAGATATCTGAAGCTCAAAATTTTAATAGCATCAAAATTTCATTAGCTAGCCCAGAGAAAATAAAATCCTGGACATATGGTGAAATAAAAAAACCTGAGACCATAAACTACAGAACTTTCAGACCAGAAAAAGATGGATTATTTTGTGCAAGAATATTTGGTCCTATCAAGGATTATGAATGTTTGTGTGGAAAATATAAAAGAATGAAATTCAGAGGTATAATTTGCGAAAAATGCGGAGTTGAAGTTACAAAATCAAATGTTCGTAGAGAGAGAATGGGTCATATTAATCTAGCTACTCCAGTTGCCCATATTTGGTTTTTGAAGTCATTACCCAGTCGAATAGCTTTAGCAGTTGATATGAAGTTGAAAGAAATTGAAAGAGTACTTTACTTTGAAAATTTTATTGTAATTGAACCTGGCTTAACTGGATTAAAAAAAAATCAACTTTTAAATGAGGAAGAGTTAGCAAAATATCAAGATGAGTTTGGTGAGGAAGCTTTTTTTGCCGGAATAGGAGCCGAAGCAGTTTTAGAAATGCTTAAGAATCTTGATTTAGAATTAGAAAAGAAAAATTTAGTTAGTTTCATTAAAGAGACAAAATCAAAAGTTAATGAGGAAAGAGCTATTAAAAGGTTAAAATTAATAGAATCTTTTATTGATACAGGTCAAAAACCAGAGTGGATGATCATGACAGTCGTTCCCGTAATACCACCTGAACTTAGACCTTTAGTTCCTTTGGATGGTGGTAGATTTGCTACTTCAGATTTAAATGATTTATACAGAAGAGTTATCAACAGAAATAATCGTTTAAAAAGATTAATGGATCTAAAAGCTCCTGACATTATTGTGAGAAATGAAAAAAGAATGTTACAAGAATCTGTTGATGCATTATTTGATAATGGTCGAAGAGGAAGAGTGATCACTGGTACTGGTAAGAGACCATTAAAATCTTTAGCAGAAATGTTAAAAGGTAAGCAAGGTAGATTTAGACAAAATCTTTTAGGAAAGCGTGTAGATTACTCTGGTAGATCTGTAATTGTTGTTGGGCCTGATTTAAAATTACACGAGTGTGGACTACCAAAAAAAATGGCATTAGAATTATTTAAACCATTTTTATATGCGAGATTAAATAAACTAGGATTAGCCTCAACAATCAAACAAGCAAAAAAACTGGTTGAAAAAGAAACTAATGCTGTATGGGACGCTCTAGAGCTAATTGTAAGAGAACACCCAGTTTTATTGAATAGAGCTCCAACTCTACATAGATTAGGAGTTCAAGCTTTTGAACCTAAATTGATAGAGGGAGATGCTATTGAGCTACACCCATTAACATGTGCAGCCTTTAATGCTGATTTTGATGGAGATCAGATGGCAGTTCACGTTCCATTAAGTTTAGAAGCCCAATTAGAGGCAAGAATATTGATGCTATCAACAAATAATATTTTATCACCATCAAATGGTAAACCAATCATAGTTCCAAGTCAGGATATGATTTTAGGAATTTATTATTTATCACAAGAGCCATTAACTGATAAACCAGCAGGATATTTTACAAATGCAGATCAAATAGAATTTGCTTTATCCTCAGGACAATTAAAAGTTCATAGTACAATTATATCAAGATTTGAAACAATTGATGAGAATGGAAATAAGAAGTTTGAAAAATACACATCAACAGCGGGTAGATTTTTATTAGCAAACTTGTTACCAAAAAACAAAGACATTAAATTTTCATTGGTAGACAGATTACTACCAAAAAAAGTTGTTTCTGAAGTAATAGACATAGTTTTTAGATTCTGCGGTCAGAAAACAACTGTTATTTTTTGTGATAAATTAAAGGATTTAGGTTTTAAACATGCATTTAAAGCTGGAATTTCTTTTGGTAAGGACGACTTAGTTATACCGGAGAGCAAAACTCAATTAATAGATGATACAAAAAAATTGATTTCAGATTATGAGACTCAATATGCTGAAGGTCTTATTACTAGAGGTGAAAAATACAATAAAGTTGTTGATGCCTGGTCAAAATGTACTGATCGTGTAGCCGGTGAGATGATGAAAGGTATTTCAGCAACTGAAAAAACTTCAGATGGCTTAAAAATTAATTCAGTATTTATGATGGCTGACAGTGGTGCAAGAGGTTCAGCTGCTCAAATGAAACAATTAGCTGGTATGAGAGGTCTAATTGCAAAACCTTCTGGTGAGATTATTGAAAGTCCAATAACTTCAAATTTTAAAGAGGGATTAACTGCTCTTGAATACTTTAATTCTACTCACGGAGCTAGAAAAGGTCTAGCTGACACAGCATTAAAAACAGCAAGCTCAGGATATTTAACTAGAAGATTGTGTGATGTTGCACAAGATCTAACAATTACAAAGCAAAATTGTGACAATCCAGGATTTATTGAACTCTCAGAAATTTTAGAGGGTGGAAACGTTGTGGTAAGTCTATCTGAAAGATCTCTAGGTCGAGTGACAGCGTCAGATGTTAAACATCCTTTAACAGGTGAAATAATAATCAAAAAATCAACTATGATCGATGAAGCTGGATGTGATAAAATTGACTCTGCAGGAATTAAATCGCTTAAAGTTTTTTCAGTAATGACATGTAGTTCAAAAGAAGGTGTTTGTGCTACCTGTTATGGTAGAGATTTATCTAGAGGTAAAATGGTACATGTAGGTGAAGCAATTGGAATGATTTCGGCACAATCAATTGGTGAACCTGGAACTCAATTAACAATGAGAACTTTCCACGTCGGTGGAACTGCTTCAGTAAAACAAGACTCACAAATAGTAAGTAAAAATGAGGGAACTTTAAAAATCTTGAACTCAAACATTCTAGAAGACTCTAAAAAGAACCTGATAGTAATGGGACGTAATACTCAACTTTCTATCGAGGATGATAATGGAGTACAAATTGCAGTTTATAAAGTTGCATACGGATCGAGACTATTTTTTAAAAATGGTGACAAAGTAAAAGCAAATACCAAAATTTGTGAATGGGATCCTTATACTACGCCTGTTATTGCTGAGAAAAGTGGTATTTCAAGTTATGTAGATTTAATTGATGGTGTTTCAATTCAAGAAACTACAGATGATGCCACAGGAATATCATCTAAATCCGTAATAGATTGGAGAGCACAATCCAAAAGTAATGATTTAAAACCAAGAATCACTCTTAGAGATGAAAAAGGTAATGTAATTAAAAAAGCAGATGATAATGAAGCAAGATATTATCTCGTTCCAGACTCTATTTTATCAGTTAAAGATGGACAAAAAGTTTCTGCAGGAGATGTAATAGCTAGACTTCCAAAAGAAACAACGAAAACAAAAGATATTACCGGTGGACTACCAAGAGTTGCTGAATTATTTGAAGCAAGAAAAGCAAAGGATAGTGCAATTATTGCAGAAAATGATGGACAAGTCATTTTTGGAAAAGAAGTAAGAGGCAAACAAAGAATTTCAATTGTTCCAGAAGATGGAAATGAACCATCAAATTATTTAATTCCTAAAGGCAAACATATTAACTTTAACCAAGGCGAAAAAATTAAAAAAGGTGAATATCTTCTTGATGGTCAGCCTTTACCACATGATATTTTAAGAATTATGGGCATAAAAGAATTAACGGAGTATTTTGTTAATCAGGTTCAGGAAGTTTACAGACTACAAGGTGTTATCATAAATGATAAACATATCGAAACTATTTTAAGACAAATGTTAAAAAAAGTAGAAGTGAAATCTTCAGGGGACTCATCTTATTTACCAGGAGAAATTGTTGATAGAATAAAATTTGATAACATGAATGAAAAACTTAAATCAGAAAACAAAACACCAGCAATAGGTGAAAGAGTTTTAATGGGTATAACAAAGGCTTCTTTACAAACGGAGTCATTTATTTCTGCTGCTTCATTCCAAGAAACTACAAGAGTTTTAACAGATGCTGCAATTAAAGGTAAAATTGACCCATTAAATGGATTAAAAGAGAATGTAATCGTTGGTAGATTGGTACCTGCTGGAACAGGTAATATCAAAAATAGATGGAATAAAAAAGCACTCGATGATGATAACAAATTCTTATCTGAACAAGAAAAGATTGAAGCCTCAGAAACCCAAGCAAATCAATAGAAAAAACTGACTTAAACTACAGGTTTTGTTTGACAAAGTTCAATTAATAAGTATTTTGGCGATATTTTTGGTTGGAATGTGGTACTAATCGAATGTACTAAACGCTGCCATAATTGACCTGTCAGTTATTTCATCAAAAATATAATTAATTTAATAATTTTATGCCAACAATTAACCAGTTGTTAAAAAAAAAAAGAGTTAAACAAGTTAAGAGGAATAAAGTTCCTGCTTTACAAAAACAACCTTTGAAAAGAGGTGTTTGTGTTAAGGTTTATACAACTACACCAAAAAAACCTAATTCAGCTTTAAGAAAAGTTGCACGAGTAAGGTTATCTAATGGTTTTGAAGTTACAGCATATATACCAGGCGAAGGTCATAATCTGCAAGAGCACTCAGTTGTTTTAATAAGAGGTGGAAGAGTCAAGGATCTACCTGGTGTGAGGTATCACATATTAAGAGGAAATCTTGATACCCAAGGAGTTGCAAATAGAAAAAAAAGAAGATCTTTGTATGGAACCAAAAAGGGTAAATAAAAATGTCTAGAAAAAAATCACAACCCAAAAAAGACATAGTTCCAGACCCAAAATTTAATTCAACTATTATTCCTAAATTAATAAATAACTTAATGTACGATGGTAAAAGAGGTATAGCCTCGAAAATTGTTTACGATGCTATAGAAAAAATTAAAACTAAATCAAAAGATGAACCTATAAATATTTTTAATGAGGCGATTAATAATATTAAACCGACTGTTGAAGTTAGATCTAGAAGAGTTGGTGGAGCAACTTATCAAGTTCCAGTTGAAGTAAAAAACAAAAGAGCCCAAGCTTTAGCGATCAGATGGTTAATAGACTCTGCAAGAAAAAGAAAAGATAAAGATATGTCTGACAAGATTTTTAATGAACTTTATGATGCCTATGAAAAAAAAGGAGCTGCAGTCAAAAAAAAAGAGGATGTTCATAAAATGGCAGAGTCAAATAAAGCATTTGCACATTTTAGGTGGTAAATAATTATGTCTAGAACTCATACTTTAGATAAATATAGAAATATTGGTATCATGGCCCATATTGATGCTGGAAAAACCACTACGACAGAACGAATTTTATATTATACAGGAAAAAGTCATAAAATTGGAGAAGTTCATGATGGTGCTGCAACTATGGACTGGATGGAACAAGAACAAGAAAGAGGTATCACAATTACATCAGCCGCAACAACTTGCTTTTGGCAAGATCATAGAATAAATATCATTGATACTCCTGGACACGTTGATTTTACTATTGAAGTTGAGAGATCTCTTAAAGTTTTAGATGGAGCTGTAGCGGTTTTTGATGGTGTTGCAGGTGTTGAACCTCAGTCAGAAACTGTTTGGAGACAAGCAGATAAATATAAAGTTCCAAGAATTTGTTTTGTGAACAAATTAGACAGAACAGGAGCTGATTTTTTTAGATGTGTGGATATGATAAGAGATAGATTAGGTGCAAAACCATTGGTTATCCAAGTTCCTATAGGTATAGAAGCGTCTTTAACAGGTGTTGTTGACTTAGTAAAAATGAAAGCTCAAGTTTGGAAAAATGAAGCTTTAGGTGCGGAGTGGGAGTACAAAGACATACCTGCCGATTTAAAAGATATTTCTGAAAAATATAGAACAGAACTAGTTGAAGTAGCTGTTGAACAGGACGAAAAATTAATGGAGTCGTACTTAAATGGAGAGGAAATAAAAGAGGAAGATTTAGTAAAATGTATAAGAAAAGGCACATTAAATTTTGATTTTGTGCCGGTTATGACTGGATCAGCTTTTAAAAATAAAGGTGTACAACCTTTATTAGATGCTGTTGTCAATTATTTACCGAGTCCAGTTGATATTGGTTCAATTAAAGGAACTAAATTAGGTAGCGAAGATGAGATGGATATGAAATTTGAAGATAGTGCACCATTTTCAGCTTTAGCTTTCAAGGTTGCAAATGATCCGTTTGTCGGGTCATTAACTTTTATAAGAATTTATTCTGGGACTATTAAAACTGGAACTGCTGTTTATAACTCATCAAAAGAGAAAGAGGAAAGAGTTGGAAGAATGTTGTTGATGCATGCCAACTCAAGAGAAGATATTAAAGAAGCTAATGCTGGTGACATTGTAGCTTTGGCTGGTTTAAAGAATACGATTACCGGACACACTTTATGTGATAAAGAAAATAGCATTCTTTTAGAACCTATGGAATTTCCAGATCCTGTAATTGAAATTGCAGTTGAACCTAAAACTAAGGCCGATCAAGAAAAAATGGGTGAGGCTTTAGGAAGACTTGCTAAAGAAGATCCTTCTTTCAGAGTGACCTCAGATGAGGAGTCAGGTCAAACAATTATTAAAGGTATGGGTGAATTACATTTAGACATCATTGTGGATAGAATGAAACGAGAATTTAAAGTAGAGGCAAATGTTGGAGCCCCTCAAGTTGCATATAGAGAAACAATAGAAAATTCATCAGAAGTCGAATACACACATAAAAAACAAAGTGGTGGTGCTGGACAATTCGCTAAAGTTAAATTGTTAGTAGAACCACAAGAGCCTGGAAAAGGAAGAGAAGTTGAAAGTAAAATTAAGGGAGGAGCTATTCCTAAAGAATTTATTCCAGGAGTTGAAAAAGGAATTGAAACAGTTTCAGATGGTGGAATTCTCGCCGGATTTCCTATGATAGATTACAAAGTAACCATTTTAGATGGACTACACCACGATGTAGACTCTAGTGTGTTAGCTTTTGAATTAGCAAGTAGGGCTTGTTTTAAAGAAGCATGTACAAAAGGTGGATTGAAGCTTTTAGAGCCAGTTATGAGAGTGGAAGTTGTAACACCTGAGGATTACATGGGTGATGTAATTGGTGACTTAAATAGTAGAAGGGGCCAAATTAGCACTCAAGAGCAAAGAGGTAATGCTACAGTTATTACTGCAATGGTCCCATTAGCAAACATGTTTGGATACATCAATAGCTTAAGATCAATGTCTCAGGGTAGAGCTCAGTATTCAATGTTTTTTAATCATTACTCAAAAGTTCCTCAAAATGTTCAGGATGAAGTAACCAAAAAAATTGCAGGTTAATATGGAAAAACAAAATATAAGAATTAAACTTAGAGCATACGACAACAAAGTACTAGATGCATCAACTGAAGAAATAGTCAATACCGTTAAAAGAACTGGAGCAACTATCAGAGGTCCGATACCTTTACCGACTAAAATCGAGAGATATACAGTTTTAAGATCACCTCACATCGATAAAAAAAGTAGAGAGCAATTTGAGTCGAGAACACATAAAAGATTAATAGACATAGTTGAACCAACGCCACAAACCGTTGAAGCATTGATGAAATTAGATTTAGCATCAGGCGTTGATGTGGAGATTAAAATTTAATTATGAGAGATATAGCTTTAATAGGAAAAAAAATTGGAATGACAAGAGAGTTTTATAAAACGGGTCAGTCAGTGCCTGTAACTGTTCTTAAGATGGAAAAAGCTAGAGTTATTCAAGTAATTGATGGTGAAAAAAGAGGTTATAAGGCTGTTCAATTGGGATATGGAAAAATTAAAAATTCAAAACTTACCAAAGCAATGAAAGGTTATTTTACTAAAAAAAATACTGAAGCAAAAAAGAGATTGAAAGAATTCAGAGTTGAAAATATTGAAAATTTTAAAGAGGGAAATGAGTTTGGTCTTGAAATATTTAAGGATTTAAAATTTGTAGATACGAAATCAAAGACGATAGGTAAGGGTTTTGCTGGTGCTATGAAAAGACATAATTTTGGTGGTTTAAGAGCTACTCATGGAGTTTCAATTTCACATAGATCTCATGGTTCTACTGGACAAAGACAAGATCCTGGCAAGGTTTTTAAAGGAAAAAAAATGGCTGGACACATGGGAGACAAATTAAGAACTATGCAAAATATCGAAATTATAAAAACTGATTTAGAAAATGAACTACTTTATCTTAAAGGCTCAATACCAGGCTCAAAAAATTCAGAAGTTATTGTCAAAGGTTCTGTCAAAAATATAAGTAAATTAACAATTGACGAAAAAATTAAAGCTGCTGAGCAAGCTAAAAAAACACCAGATAAAAAGAAAAAATAATGAAATTAGATAAGCTAAATTTAGATGGAAAAAAAAGTTTTATAGAAGTTTTAGACAAAATTTTTTCAGCTAAAATAAACCATAAATTAGTAAGTAGTGTTCTATACAAAACTAATGCTAATTATAAGGGTAGAAAGGCGAAGACTAAGCAACAAAACGAAGTAGCAGGGCCAACTTCAAAAATTTATGCACAAAAAGGTACGGGTAATGCAAGACATGCTAGCAGAAAAGCTCCAATATTTGTTGGTGGTGGTATAGCACATGGACCAAAGGGACAATTAGCTTACAAAACAAGAAAATTAAATAAAAGTGAAAAAAAGCAGAGCATAGTCTCATTAATAAGTGAAAAAACTAAAAATAAAGATTTATTCGTTCTTAATGATTTTAATAACCAAATAAAAAAAACTAAAGAAATGAATCTCATTCTTAAAAAGTTTGAAATCGTAGACGCTTTAATAATTCTTGATAAATCCTCAAAGGAAAAAGTAGAAAAATCAATAAGAAATATTCCTAACATAAAAGTTACAGACATAAATCACTTTAGTGCTTTTGATGTTATTAAATTTAAAAAAATAGTTTTTACAGAAAGTTCTGTAAAAGAGCTGGAGAAGAGATATGCCTAAGATAGAAAAAATTCATTTATATGATAAAATTTTGTCACCTTTATTGACAGAAAAATCTACTAATTTATCTGGAGAAAACAAAATAGTTTTTAAAGTACGTAGTAGTGCTAACAAAAAAAATCTTAAAAACAATATTGAAAAGATTTTCAAGGTAAACGTAACAAAAATTAATATTATTAATAAACAAAATAGAACAAAATTTACCAGAGGAAGAAAAGTGAAAGTCTCAGGTTTTAAAAAAGCAATAATTACACTTAAAAAGGGTCAGAGCATTGATCTAACAACAGGAATTTAATGGCATTAAAAACTTTTAAACCATATACAAAATCTACCAGAGGGACAATTCTAGTTGATAGAACTGATCTTTGGAAAGGAAAACCTTTTAAGTCATTAGTTTCACCCAAAAATTCAATGAAAGGAAGAAATAATAATGGTCATATAACTTCAATAAATCGAGCTGGTGGTCACAAAAAGATGTACAGACATATAGATTTTTATAGAAAAAAATTTGATGCACCTGCTACTGTCGAGAGAATAGAATATGATCCAAATCGATCTTGTTACATAATGTTAGTAAAATTTGAGGATAATTCTCATGCTTATTATTTGGCTCCACAAAAAATTAAAATTGGTGACAAAGTTGAAAATGGTTCCAAAAAAGAGATAAAAGTTGGCAACTGCATGCCCTTACAAGATATCCCAGTTGGCATAGACATTCACAATGTAGAAATACAGCCAGGTGGAGGTGGTAAAATAGCAAGATCAGCTGGAACATCTGTTACTATTAGCGGGTTAGATGGTAATTATAGTCTAATAAAATTAGCATCTGGTGAGGTAAGAAAAATTGACTCAAGATCTTTAGCCACAATTGGTGTCTTAAGCAATCCAGATCAAAAAAATATAAAGATAGGAAAAGCTGGAAGATCAAGATGGTTAGGAAGAAGACCACACACAAGAGGTGTAGTTAAAAATCCTGTTGATCACCCACATGGAGGTGGAGAAGGAAAAAGTGCAGGTGGAAGACATCCAGTTTCTCCAAAAGGTCAATCAGCCAAAGGATTAAAAACAAGAGATAATAAACGAACAGATAAATTTATTGTGAAGAGAAGAAACAAAAGAAAGGATACCAAATAATGGCTAGAGCGGTTTGGAAAGGTCCTTTTGTAGAGGAAAGTTTAATGAAAAAGGTCGATAAATATAAAATTGACCCTAAAAAAATTCCAATTAAAACTTGGTCAAGAAAATCTACAATACTCCCAGATTTTGTTGGAGTGAGTTTTTTAATATATAACGGTAAAAAATTTATCCCAATAACCGTGTCAGAGGATATGGTTGGTCATAAATTAGGTGAGTTTGCACCTACAAGAACTTTCTTTGGACACACACCAGCAGACAAGAAAGCAAAACCTGCTGAAGCTGAGGTTAAAAAGTAATCTATGAGTAAAAAAAAGAAAACACAAAATAATAAAGATAAGCTTGTGAAATCAATCAACAATAATATTAGATCAAGCATAAGGAAGCTTAATCCAATTCTTAAAGGAATTGTGGGCAAAAAAGTAGATGTTGCTATAAGAGATTTAGAATTTTCAGAAAAAAGAATAACAAGAGATATTAGAAAAACAATTAGTTCAGCTGTTGCAAACGCTGAAAACAATTTTCAATATGATATTGATAAACTAGTTGTGAAAGAAGCCTATTGTGGAAAGAAAATTACAATGAAAAGATTTAGACCAAGAGCGAAAGGAAGAGCTGCACCAATATTAAAACCTTATTCAAGTGTAACAATAATATTATCTGAGATAAAAAAAACGGAGGGTCATGGGGCAAAAAGTTAATCCAGTTGGTTTTAGATTAGGTGTGAACAGAGGTTGGGACTCTGTTTGGTATGCTAAAAAAAAAGATTTTGGAAATTATCTTATCGAAGATTTTAGAATTAGAGAATACGTAAAAAAAAATGTAATTAACTCTGGTGTATCTAAAGTTATGATCGAAAGAACCTCAAATAAATGTTACGTAACTATTTATACTTCAAGACCTGGATTTGTAATTGGAAAAAAAGGAAGCGATATTGATAAAATTAAAAATAATCTTTCAAAGTTTACAAAGAATGAAGTTGCCTTAAATATTAAAGAGGTTAAAAAACCAGAGACAAATTCCTATTTAGTTGCTGAAAATATTGCACAACAACTAGTTAAAAGAATTTCTTATAGACGAGCTATGAAAAGAGCTATGCAATCATGTTTAAGACTAGGGGCAAAAGGAATTAAAGTCTCAATCAGTGGAAGATTAGGTGGTAATGAAATTGCAAGAACTGAATGGCTAAGAGATGGAAGTATACCATCTCACACTTTAAGAGCAGACATAGATTATGCGGAGGCAGAAGCACTTACAACATACGGTATCATTGGTATAAAAGTTTGGATTTATAAAGGCGAGGTTTTTGCAAAAGAATTTAGCCAAGAAACTAATAAAGTAATTTCTAAAGAGGGTAAATAACATTATGTTGCAACCAGTAAGAACTAAATGGAGAAAAGCTCACAAAGGAAGAATACATGGCAAAGCTTCAAGGGCTAATTTCATAAATTATGGAGCTTACGCGTTAAAAGCATTAACCCCTGAGAGAGTGACAGGCAAACAAATTGAAGCTGCAAGAGTAGCATTAACAAGACATATGAAAAGACAAGGAAGAGTTTGGACACGAGTGTTTCCTAATATTCCAGTGTCAAAAAAACCAATAGAAGTTCGTATGGGTAAAGGGAAAGGTTCTCCCGAATTTTATGCTTGTAGAGTAAAACCAGGTAGAATTTTATTTGAAGTTGATGGTGTTTCTGAACAAGTTGCTAAAGAAGCTTTATATAAAGCCTCGGCCAAGCTACCGATTAAAACAAAAACAATTAAAAGATTTTTATAAAATGAAAAAACAAGAGATAAAAAAATTATCTAAAGACGAAATTTTAAAGAACATTGACAAGCTTAAAAAAGACTTATTTAACTTTAGATTCCAAAAAGTTAACTCTCAAGTAACCAATCCATCTAAGATAGGTGAAACAAAAAAAACGATTGCAAGACTTAAAACTTCATTGAAAGGAAAAATTAATGCCTAAAAAAATTTTAACAGGTGTAGTAGTTAGTGATAAGCCAAATAAAACTGTGACTGTATTGATTGAAAGGAAGTATTCTCATCCAGTATTCAAAAAAGTTATTAAAGTTAGAAAAAAATATAATGCTCATGACGAAAAAAATGCGTTTAAAGTAGGAGATAAAGTTTCAATTATAGAAAGCAAACCTTTTTCAAAAAATAAGAAATTTCAAGTTATGGAGAATTCAAAATAATGATACAAGTTCAAACTGAATTGCAAGTTGCAGATAACACTGGAGCGAAAAAGATAGAGTGTATCAAAGTTTTAGGTGGATCTAAAAGAAGATATGCCAGTATTGGTGATACAATTGTTATTGCTGTTAAAGAAGCAATTCCAAAAGGTAAAGTTAAGAAAGGTTCAGTCCATAAAGCAGTTGTTGTAAGAGTAAAAAAAGGGATACACAGAGATGATGGATCAAAGGTAAAGTTCGATAATAATGCTGCAGTCTTAGTTGATGACAAAGGTGAGCCAGTTGGAACAAGAATTTTTGGTCCCGTTACCAGAGAATTAAGAACTAGAGGTCAAATGAAAATTATATCTCTAGCACCTGAGGTACTATAATGATTAAAAAAGGCTTAAAAGTGAAAATTTTAGCAGGTAAAGATAAAGCTAAAGAAGGTGAAGTTATTGAAATTGATAGATCAAATAATAGAGCAAAAGTTAAAGACTTAAATATGATTAAAAAACACGTGAAAACAACAAAAGAAAAAAAAGGTGGTATATTTTCAAAAGAGAATTTTATCCACATCTCTAATCTCAAATTAGTGAATGAGCAAAAAAAAACAAAGAAAACAGAGGCTAAAAAATAATGACACCAAGACTAAAGGAACTTTATTTAAAAGAAATTCAATCTGCTTTAAAAACAGAATTTGGATTTAAAAACCTTAATATGGGTCCTAAAATTGAAAAAATTATTTTAAATATGGGCTTAGGTTTAGATGGCAATGACTCTAAGGTTTTAAAATCATGTGAAGATGATCTTGCCAAAATTGCAGGTCAAAAACCAGTCAAAACAAAATTCAAAAAATCTGTAGCAAATTTTAAAACTAGGAAAGGCTCTAACGCTGGGTTGAAAGTAACTTTAAGAAAAAATAAAATGTATGAATTTCTTGATAGATTGGTGAATATAGCATTGCCAAGAATAAAAGATTTTAGAGGTCTATCCCCAAATGGGTTTGATAAATTTGGAAACTATACTTTTGGTGTTAAAGAGCACATTATATTTCCTGAAGTTAGCTTTGATAGATCCGATAAAGTAAGAGGATTGGATATTGTAATAGTGATATCATCTTTAAGTAAAGAGCATAGTTTTGCACTTTTACAAAAGATGAACTTTCCATTTATAAAAAAAGGAGATAATTAGTATGGCTAAATTAAGTTCAATAAATAAGAATAATAGAAGAATAAAACTTTCAGACAAATTTTTTAATAGAAGAGCTAAGTTAAAGAAAATTATTATGGATAAAAAATTACCTTTAGAAGAAAGATTCAAAGCACAACAAAAACTTTCTAAACTACCAAGAAACTCTGCAAAAATCAGAGTAATGAATAGATGTCAAATAACAGGTAGACCACACGGTGTTTACAGAAAATTAAAAATTTCTAGAATTGCGCTAAGACAACTTGGTTTGCAAGGAAAGATACCAGGAATGGTAAAATCAAGTTGGTAAAAAGGAGTAATTATGAGTTTAAGTGACCCAATTGGAGATATGATTGCTAGAGTAAAGAATGCTCAAGCTAGAAAACATAAAAAAGTGGAATTACCATCTTCTAAATTTAAAAGCAAAATAGCTGATATTCTTAAAAATGAGGGTTTTATCAAAGACTTTAAAATTTCTACCGAAGAGAAAAAAAATATTCTATCATTAGAGTTAAAATATCACTCAGGCAATCCAGTAATAAGCAATTTTGAAAGAGTCTCAAAACCAGGTAGAAGAATTTTTTCAAGTGCAGATAGTTTGCCAAAAATAAATAATGGATTAGGAATTGCAATTTTGTCTACACCAAAAGGCGTGATGACAGATATAGATGCTAGAAAGCAAAAAGTTGGCGGTGAAATAGTTTGTAAGGTTTTTTAATATGTCAAAAATAGGAAAAATAAACATTGCGATACCAGAAAAAGTAAAAGTAGCTGTTGCTGGTAATATTCTTAACATAGAAGGCCCTCTTGGTAAAAGATCTTTAAACATAGATCTAGATATATTTAATCTTGATATTAAAGACGGCAAAGAGATATCCATAAAGCCTAAAAAGATTGATCAAAATACCAAAAGATTATGGGGCATGAACAGAAGCTTGATTAATAACGCTGTTATCGGATCAGTAAAAGGATATGAGAAAATTTTAGAACTAGTGGGAGTAGGTTATAGAGCTTCAATTAAAGGTAATCAATTGAATCTACAATTAGGTTACAGCCATGATATAAATTTTGACATACCAGAGGGTATTAAGATTGCAGTTGAAAAACAAACAACATTAAAAATTTCAGGCTTCGATAAACAATTAGTTGGTTCAATCGCTTCAAAAATTAAGACACTTAGAAAAATTGAACCATATAAAGGAAAAGGTATTAGAGAAAAAGGTCAATATGTTTTTAAAAAAGAGGGTAAGAAAAAATAATGAAATTGAGCACTAGTACTAGAAAAAAATTTAGAATTACAAATAAACTTAAAAAAGTTTCTAACCCAGGAAGGTTTAGACTAAGTATTTTTAGATCCTCTAAAAATATCTCAGCTCAAATTATTGATGACTCGAAGAATATAACTTTATTATCAGCTTCATCAAGTGAGAAAGATATAAAAGAAACTAAAACAAAAAATAAGTCAGAACTATCAAAAATTGTTGCAGAAAAATTAGCAAAAAAAGCTCAAGAGAAAAAAATTATCAAGATATATTTTGATAGAGGTATTTATAAATACCATGGAAGGATAAAAATTTTTGCCGAAACTTTAAGAAAAAATGGAATGGAATTTTAAAATGGAAAATTTTAAAGAAAAAAAAACAGACGATATTTTAGAAAAATTAGTTCATATAAATAGAATTACTAAAGTTGTCAAAGGTGGTAGACGTTTTGGTTTTTCTGCATTGGTTGTTGTTGGAAATCAAGCTGGGAAAATTGGTATAGCTCATGCTAAAGCAAAACAGGTTCCAGATGCAATTAAAAAAGCCAATGAAATTGCTAGAAGAAAACTTATTCATATCCCTTTAAGAGAAGGAAGAACTATTCATCATGATGTTAAGGCAAAAGATGGATCTGGTAAAATTGTTTTAAGATCTGCATCAAAAGGCACAGGAATAATTGCTGGTGGTCCTGTTCGAGCTGTGTGTGAAGTTTTAGGAGTTAAAGATATAGTAGCAAAATCTATGGGGACATCAAATGCACACAATGTAATAAGAGCAACAATTAAAGCATTAAAAAAACAAAACTCGCCTAAACAAATATCTTCAATAAGAAATAAAAAGATATCAGAAATAATTGAAAAAAGAGGATAATGATAAAATTAAATAACAGACCAAAACTTAATAAACCTAAAATTAGAGTTGGTAGGGGGATAGGTTCTGGAAAAGGTAAAACTTCAGGAAGAGGTGTGAAGGGTCAAAAGTCTAGATCGGGTGTTGCAATAAAAAGTTTTGAAGGTGGACAAATGCCTCTATATAGACGTTTACCTAAACGAGGATTTAATCCTATTCAAAAAGAAAATATAGCTATTTTAAACTTGGATAAAATACAATCTTTCATAAATAAGAAGGCAATTAATACTAACGATATATTAAATTCATCATCATTGAAAAAATTAAAACTTATAAATAAAAAAACAAAAAAACTGAAAATTTTAGGCTCTGGTGAAATTAAAGATAAAATTAATATCGAAGCTGATTTAGCATCTAAATCTGCACTGGAAAAGCTTGAAAAAATTGGTGGATCTATACAACTTAAAAAATAATATCTTAAGATAATGAGCTCTTCATCTTCAAGTATTGATTTAAGAAACAGAATAATCTTTACAATTGCTATATTAGCAGTTTACAGATTTGGTACGTTTGTTCCTTTACCTGGTATTGATCCAGAACAATTAAAAGTTTTGATGGAAGGTAATCAAAAAGGTTTACTTGGGATGTTTAACGTATTTGCTGGAGGCGCTGTAAGTAGAATGGCTATCTTCGCGTTAGGAATAATGCCATATATTTCATCTTCAATCATTGTACAATTACTAACTGGTGTATCTGATTATTTTAAAAACCTTAAAGCACAGGGGGAAACAGGAAGAGCGAAGATCACACAAATTACAAGATATGGCACAGTTTTATTGGCCACTGTTCAAGGTTACGGTCTCTCTGTTGGTTTGGAGTCTTCAGCTAATTTAGTTATTAATCCAGGAATGTTTTTTAAAATATCTACAGTTACGACCATTGTAGCTGGTACGATTTTCTTAATGTGGTTAGGTGAACAGATTACACAACGGGGAATAGGAAATGGTATATCATTAATTATTTTTGCTGGAATTGTTGCAGAAATTCCAAGAGCTTTAGTGACAACATTTGAATTAGGGAGAACTGGAGCAATTTCAACTTTGATGATAATTGCGATTTTTATTTTGTTGATTTTAACTATTTTATTTATTGTTTTTATGGAAAGAGCTTTAAGAAAAATTTTAATAAATTATCCTAAAAGACAAATGGGTAACAAAATGTATGGAGGAGAGTCATCTCATTTACCATTAAAAATTAATCAAGCTGGAGTTATACCAGCTATTTTTGCATCAGCCTTACTATTATTGCCAGTAACTTTTTCAAATTTTGATGTTTCTGATAGTGAAACTTTTTTAAATTTGAGTTCGTATTTTACGCAAGGGCAACCTCTTTATATGTTACTTTATGCATCAGGAATAATCTTTTTCACCTTTTTTTATACTTCAATTACTTTTAATCCAACAGAGACAGCTGATAATTTAAGAAAATATGGTGGTTTTGTTCCAGGTATAAGACCAGGTGAAAGTACAGCTCTTTATATTGAAAATATTTTAACAAAATTAACTACTATTGGTGCTTTATACCTTACTTTAGTTTGTTTAATGCCAGAGTTTTTGATTGCTAATTATCCAATACCATTTTATTTAGGTGGAACGTCAATATTAATTGTTGTAGTTGTTGCTATTGATACAGTAACGCAAATCCAAACTCGACTTATGAGCTCTCAATATGAGCAGTTAATAAAAAAAACCAAATTTGGCAGGTAAATAAAAAAAGTGAATGTAATTTTGTTTGGACCACCAGGTGCTGGCAAAGGCACACAAGCTAAATACTTAGTTAAAAAATTAAACAGTTTTCAAATTTCCACAGGTGATATGTTAAGAGATGAAATTCAAAAAAACTCTGAAATAGGAAAAAAGATAGTTGAAGATATGAGCGATGGTAGATTTGTTAGTGATGAAATAGTTAATTCTTTAATTGAAAAATTAATTTTTGATCCTGGTAAAAAAAATAAATTAATTTTTGATGGATACCCAAGATCACTAACTCAAGCAATAAATCTAGAAAAATTATTAGGGAAAACAAATCAAAAAATTGATTTTGTATTCTTTCTAAATGTAAATAAGGAAACAATAATCAAAAGAATTGAACAAAGAAAAACTATAGAAAATAGATCTGATGATGATCTTAATACCATTGTGAAAAGATATGATAAATATATGAAAACTACCAAACCTGTTTTGGACTTCTATTCTAAAAATTCCAATTTTTATGAATTAGATGGAAATTCTAAAATTAAGGAAATAACAGCTAAAATCAATAGTTTTCTCAATCTTTAACCCGTTGACTTTAAAAGATCATCTTATATAAAAGGCTGAAAATTATCACTAAATATATGGCTCGTATTGCAGGTATAAATATTCCACAGAACAAACTTGTTCACGTAGGGCTTACCTATATTTACGGTATTGGAGATAAATTTTCTTCACAAATTTGTTCATCATTGAAAATTCCAAAAGAAAAAAGAGTGAATCAATTGACCGATGATGAGATCCTGAAAATAAGAGAATACATTGATCAAAATTTTAAAGTTGAGGGAGATTTGAGAAGAGATTATTCATTAAGTATTAAAAGATTAATAGATTTAGCTTGCTACAGAGGATCTAGACACAGAAAAAAATTACCAGTTAGAGGTCAAAGAACTAGATGTAATGCAAGAACAAGAAAAGGTAAGGCAATCGCAATTGCTGGTAAAAAATTAACACCATTAAAAAAATAAACATGGCTAAAGTTGAAAAGGTTGATAAAAAAGACCAAAAAAGTGAAAAGACTGTAAGTAAAGTAAAAAAAAGTTCTTACTCAAAAAAGAAAAAAGTTAAAAAAAATATTTTGAATGGTATTGCTTATGTTCAGTCAACTTTCAATAATACTATTATCTCCATCGCAGATACAAATGGAAATATTATTTCATGGGCTTCAGCGGGCCAAAAAGGTTTTAAGGGTTCTAGAAAATCTACACCATATGCTGCACAGATAGCAGCTGATGCAGCTGCATCGAAAGCATTAGAATTTGGTATGAAAACATTATCTGTTGAAGTTAAGGGACCAGGTTCAGGAAGAGAAACAGCTTTAAGAGCTTTACAAGCAAGAGGATTTAAAATTTTATCAATTAAAGATACAACACCGATGCCACACAATGGTACTAGGCCACCAAAAAAAAGGAGAGTTTAATGGAAACTGAAAATGTAAATATAAAAAATTGGAAATCACTAATTAAACCATCAAAAATTGATGTGCAAATGAGCGATGATTTATCTAAAGCAAAGATAGTAGCTGAGCCTCTAGAAAAAGGTTATGGTTTAACTTTGGGTAATTCATTAAGAAGAATTTTATTATCTTCGATAAGAGGCGCAGCAGTTACATCCATACAAATAGATGGTGTGTTACACGAGTTTACTTCTATCAAAGGTGTTAGAGAAGATGTAACCGATATAGTTTTAAATGTAAAATCTTTGGCACTAAAGTCATCTTCTGAGGGAACTAAAAAACTTATTTTAGATGCAAAAGGTCCTGGTGAAATTAAAGCTTCAGATATTACTCCTGTAGCTGATGTTGAAATTTTAAATCCTGAATTAGTAATTTGTAATCTAGATGAAAATACAAGCTTTCATATGGAAATGAATGTTAATACTGGAAAGGGTTATGTTCCAGCAGAACTAAATAAACCTGAGGAACCACCCTTAGGATTGATTGCTATAGACTCTTTATATAGTCCTGTTAAAAAAGTTTCTTATTCTGTAAGCACTGCAAGAGAAGGTAAAGCTCTAGATTATGATAAACTTACAATGGAAGTTGAAACAGATGGTTCAATCTCAGCAGAGGATGCGGTTGCTTATTCTGCAAGAATTTTTCAAGATCAACTTAAAATGTTTATTAATTTTGATGAGCCAGTAGAGGCACCAGTTAAAGAAGTTTCAACAGAACCAGAATTTAATAAAAATCTGTTAAGAAAGGTTGATGAATTGGAATTATCTGTGCGTTCAATGAATTGTTTGAAAAATGATAATATAATTTATATTGGTGATCTTGTGCAAAAGTCTGAAGGGGAAATGCTTAGAACACCAAATTTTGGAAGAAAATCACTCAATGAAATTAAAGAAGTTTTAACAGGAATGTCATTATATTTGGGTATGGAGATACCAAATTGGCCACCAGACAACATTGCTGAAATGTCTAAAAAGCTTGAGGAAGCAATCTAAATGAGACATGGATTTGCTAATAAGAAACTTAATAGAACATCTGAGCACAGAAAAGCATTGTTAAAAAACATGCTTAATTCTCTAATTAAATATGAGCAAATTAAAACAACATTACCAAAGGCAAAGTTTTTAAAGCCTCAGGCTGATAAGATTATTACATTAGGTAAGAGAGATACTCTTCACAACACAAAAGCTTTAGTTTCACAGTTACAAGATATTAAATCTGCAAACAAAGTTAGAAAAACATTATCAAAAAGATACGAGAAAAGATCAGGTGGTTATACAAGAATAATTAAAGCAGGCTATAGATATGGTGATAATGCACCGATGGCAATTATTGAATTTGTTGACAGAGATGTTGAAGCAAAAAAAGTTGATAAAAAGAACAAGTCCGTTTCAAAAGAGCCTGAAAAAAAAGAAGATAAGAAACCAGTTACTGCATCAAAATAATATTTTTTTATGTTAAAAAGTTACATCGTTGACTCAACGTGTAATAATATGCGCGTAGATAGATGGATACGGAATACAATAGGGAGAATTCCTCAAGGACTAATTGAAAAATCTCTAAGATCAGGCAAAATCAAGGTTAATAAAAAAAAAATAAAAAGTTCTCATAAGATAAAATCTAATGACAAAATTGATTTTTATGATTTTAAATTTGAAGAAAGAATTCTACAAAAAAAAATAAGTTTTAATCCCTCTGATCAAATAATCAAAGCAAATGAGGATTTAATAATAGATAACAATGAAAATTTTATCGTTTTAAACAAAAGTGCTGGTATTTCTGTTCAGGGAGGAACAAAATCAAAAAAAAACTTAATTGATATATTTAAAAAAAGTGAAATTTTTTCAAACTCAAAACCTTTTTCTGTCCATAGATTAGACAAAGATACATCAGGTGTATTTTTAATGGCTAAAAACAGAGAAACAGCACAATTATTAACATCATTATTTAGATTAAGAAAAGTTCATAAAACTTATCTAGCTATATGTCATGGTGAGCTTGAAAAAAATTCAGGAGAATGGAATGATGATTTAGCACGTTATGATAACGGAAAAAAAATTATTGAAAAAGCAAAAACAATTTACAAAGTTATTGATAAAAATTCGAATTCTAGTCTTGTTGAGATGAAACCTATTACTGGTAGGAAACATCAATTAAGAAAACAACTTTTTAATATTGGTCACTCAATTTATGGGGATAATAAATATAAATCTTTCACCAGAACAATTGGTATTAACAAAGAATTAATGCTTCATGCTTACGAAATAAGATTCATGATCAAAAACAAAAAATATACTTATAAAGCTTTACTACCTGATTATTTTAAAAAATTATTAAAAATTAAAAGACTTACTTATTCAAATTTGAAATAAATATTTCAACTAGTTTTTTGTTTAATTCTTTATAATCTTGATCTTTGATTTGTTTTAGATTTGTGACTCCTTTATCTTTAATACCACAAGGAATTATTGCTCTATATTTATCTAAATTGTTATTAATGTTAATTGAAAATCCATGATAAGCTATCCATTTACTAATTCTTACTCCAATCGCAGCTACCTTTTTTGTTTGTTCGTTATCTTTGTACCATATTCCAATATTTTTTTTATCTGAAAAAGTTTTAATATTAAAAAATTGTAACGTATCTATTATTGTTTTTTCTATAATCGTAATAAAGTTTCTTATATCTTTTTTTCTTTTTTTTAGGTCAATTACAAAATAACAAATTAGTTGACCAGGTCCATGATAAGTAATTTTACCCCCTCTATTCGTCTTTAAAATTTTAATTGATTTATCTAAAATGTCGCTTTCATTATAGCCTGTCCCAGCTGTATAAATGTCTGGATGTTCTAAAGTCCAAATTAATTCATTTGATTTATTTTGATCCACATTTAACAATCTTTCTTCCATCATTTTTTTAGCGTCCTCATAAATGACTGGTTTTTCAGACTTTTTAATTTCTATGCTCATTTAAAAATTGTAATCTTTTGATTATGTATTAAAAGATCGACCTAAATAATAGAAAAATTTATGACTTTAATTAAAAAAATCAAAGATAAAAAAGTCAATTTTGAATTCAATAAAGAGTACATAAAAGTAGTTACCGATAAAATTTCAAATAATGATGCAACTTTTATCACAAATTCTTTTAAAGAAATGCACCCTGCTGATGCAGCTGATATCATAGAACACTTAGGGCAAAATGATAGAGAAAATTTAATTAAACTTAACAATTTCAAAATAGATCCTGAAGTTTTTGTTGAGTTAAATGAGTCAGTTCAAACAGAAATTATAAAATATCTTTCCTCAGATGCGATAGTTAGAATATTGAAAAATTTGGAGTCTGACGATGCTATAGCTATACTTGAAAATGTAGATGAAAAAAATAAAAATTCTATTTTAAGTTTACTACCACCTAAAGATCGCTTTGCTTTATTGGAAGGTCTTAGTTATCCTGAGGATAGTGCAGCTAGAATAATGCAGAGAGAATTTACTGCAATACCTAGTAACTGGTCTGTAGGTCAAACCATTGATTATTTAAGAGAAAATAAAGATTTGCCGGAACAATTTTTAGAAATTTATATTGTTGATGAAAATTTTAAACCTATTGGTGCCGTACCATCATCCAAAGTTCTAAGAACACCAAGAGAAACAAAAATGTCATCAATTATGGATGACTCTATTTTTTTAGTTCCTGTTGATATGGATAGAGAAGAAGTTGGTAATTCATTTGAAAATTATAATTTAAATTCAGCATGTGTTATTGATAAGAATAATAAATTAGTTGGAATGATCACATCAGATGATGTTTTAACAGTTTTAAAAGAAGAGGCAGAAGAAGATGCATTAAGGTTAGCCGGTGTAGGTGATGAGGAAATTACAGATGGAGTAATAACGAAAACGAAAAGAAGATTTAATTGGTTGTTATTAAATCTTTTTACTGCATTTTTAGCCACATATTGTATTAGTTTATTTGGAGCAACTATTGAACAAATGGTTGTTCTAGCTTTTTTGATGCCAATAGTTGCATCGATGGGTGGCAATGCTGGAATGCAAACATTAGCTGTAACAGTTAGAACTCTTGCCACTAACGATTTAACAAAAAACAATTTTAATCAGAATATTTTTAAAGAATTTAATATTGGGATTTTAAATGGAATTATTTTTGCTATTATAAGTTCTTTTATTGTTCAGTTATGGTTTCAGGACATTATACTCTCTTTAATAATTTCAATTTCAATGATTTTGACAATGATCGTTGCGGGTTTGTTTGGGATATTGGTACCAGTCACATTAAAAAAAATGAATATAGATCCAGCTATAGCATCAAGTGTTTTTGTAACAACTATAACTGATGTTATCGGGTTTGTATCATTTTTAGGTGTTGGAGCTTACTTTTTGTAAACATTATAAGTTATCAATAAGTCTTACCTTATTAATATAATATGCAATAAAAATTTTGGCATTTTTAATTTTATTAGTCAATTTAAGATTTTTTGTATTTCTTAATTCAAGATAATCTATTTTAATATTATACTTTTTTTTAAGTTCATTCTTTTTTTTAAAAATTAGATCTTTTAAATTTTTCTTTTTAGATAATTCTTTTTTAAAGATAATAAGACTTTTTGCTATTTTTCCTGCATTGTTTAAATTATCTTTATTTAAAAGAATATTTCTAGAAGATAGTGCCAATTTATTTTTATCTCTAATAGTTTTGCAATAAATAATTTTGGATTTGAAATTTTTTTCAACAAATCTCTTTACTAATAATAACTGCTGAAGATCTTTTTCACCCATAAATATTTTTGATGGACTCACTATTTTTGTTAAACGAGTCATTACCTCAATCACCCCTTCAAAATGACCCTTTCTATACCTAGCACATAGTATTTTATCTTGTTTTTTTAATTTAATTTTTATTTTGTTTTTAGCTTTATAGATATCTTTGATTTTAGGTAAATAAACAAAATCCACTTCTAACTTTTTTAAAATTTTTAAATCTTTTTTTATATTCCTGGGATATTTCTTGTAGTCTTCTTTGTTATTAAATTGTTTAGGATTTATGAATATACTTACTATGGTTTTATTGGATAGTTTTAGAGATTTTTTAATTAATGAGATATGACCATCATGAAGGCTACCCATAGTCGGCACAAATCCAATATTTGAATTGCCAAATAATGCCTCATTTAAATCAATATTGTTTAATAAAGTTTTCATTTGTATAAAATATTTTAATAAGTAAAACATTTAAATGATTAAACAAGCAATTATTCCATTGGCTGGTCTAGGTACAAGGTTATTACCTTTAACCAGTATATTTGCTAAAGAACTGCTTCCTATTAATGGTAAACCAGGAATTGAGTATATTTTAGATGAATGTGCAGATGCTGGTATTAAAAAGATAATTTTTATAATTTCAAAAAAAAAACAAATGATAAAAGATTATTTTTATAAGGATAGCTTTTATAAAAAGATAATAAAAAAGAAAAAAGATCCTCGAGTTATTAAAGAGTACAAAAAAATTTTAAAATATAAAAAAATGATTAAATTTGTTTACCAAAATAAACCTTTGGGAACAGGTGATGCAGTATTAAAAACAAGAAAATTTATTACAGATGATTTTTTTCTGATGTTATTACCTGATGATTTGATAATTAGGAAAAATTGCTCGAAGTCGTTGATTAATATACATAATCGCTACAAATCATCTGTAATGGCAAGTATTAATGTTCCAAAAAAAACTGTCTCAAGATGGGGAATTTATAAATTAGGAAAAAAAATAAATAAAAATAATTACGTTATAAAAGATGTCATTGAAAAACCTTCAATCTCAGAAGCACCGTCAAATAAAGCTGTAATAGGGCGATATATTCTTCCAAAAATAATATTTTCTAAATTGTTAAATCAAAAACCGGGTAAAGGTGGCGAAATTCATATCACAGACGCAATACAATCATTGATACAAAACAATGAAAAATTCATCTCTCATAATTTTGCTGGGAAATATTTGGATTGCGGAAGTATGGATGGCTATATCAAATCAACATTAGAAATAGCAAAATCATGAAACTTTGTATGATAGGAACTGGTTATGTAGGTTTGGTTAGTGGAGTATGCTTCGCTGATTTGGGCAATAATGTCATTTGCGTTGATAAAGATTTAAAAAAAATAGATATACTTTCTAGAGGAAAAATTCCTATTTATGAACCTGGACTTACTGAATTAGTGAATAAAAATTATAAAAATAAAAGATTAAAATTTTCATCAGATTTAGGAAAATCAATAAAAGACTCTGATATAATTTTTATTTGTGTTGGAACACCAACCAAAAAGGGAGGTAATAGTGCAGATCTAAGCCAAATTTTTCGAGTAGCAAAACAGATAAGTTTATCAATCAATAAGTTTAAGATAATAGTTACTAAGTCAACAGTGCCTGTAACAACAGGTGATGAAATTGAAAAAATTATACTAAAAAAAAAGAGTAATAAGAATAAATTTTCTGTTGTGTCAAATCCAGAATTTTTAAGAGAAGGAGAAGCTATACGAGATTTTATTTTTCCTGATAGAATAGTTGTTGGGTCTAATGATAAAAAGTCTAACCGTTTAATGAATAATTTATATGCACCCCTTATTTCCAAAGGAGCTCAGTATATTCATACATCAAGAAGAGCTGCAGAATTAATCAAATATTCATCTAATGCTTTTTTGGCTACTAAAATTACATTCATTAATGAAATCGCAAATTTATGTGAAAAAACAGGAATAGATGTCGAGGATATCTCAATTGGGATGGGTTTAGATAAAAGGATAGGGAGTCGTTTTTTAAGGGCAGGGCCTGGTTATGGCGGATCATGTTTTCCAAAAGATACTAAAGCTATAATTTCTACTGCAGATAAGTTTAAAATAAATCTTTCTGTAATAAAATCAGTAATTAAATCTAATGAAAATAGATCTAATTTTTTACTTAATAAAGTCTACAAAATTTTGAATAATAAAATTAAAAATAAAAAAATAACTTTCTTAGGTGTCACATTTAAGGCTAACACAGACGACATGAGAGACTCTTCTAGTTTAGAAATGATACCTGCACTCTCAAAAAAGGGTGCTAAAGTGAAGTATTTTGATCCGACGGGTCTTAAAAAAGAGTTTTCAGACTTAAAAAATGTTTTTTATATTAATAATATTAAAGAGTCTGTACAGGGCTCAGATCTTGTAATTATTCATACAGAATGGAATGATTTTAAATCGATCAATTTTAAGAATTTGGTAAGAGATAAAAAATTTATTATTTATGATATGAGAAATATATACTCTCCAATGAAAATCAAAAATCAAGGTTTTAAATATTATAGTATTGGGAGATAAATTTTAATTTAACTCAAATATAGCATCAACTTCAACAGCAACACCCAAGGGAAGACTATTAACACTTACAGCTGCTCTTGTGTGCATTCCTGCATCTCCAAAAACAGATGCGATTAAATCAGATGCACCATTTAATACTTTAGGTTGATCCTGAAAATTATCAGTAGAATTAACAAAACCTGTTAGTTTAATACAAGATTTAATCTTTGTAAGATCATTGTCACATGTCTTCATTATTTGAGAAATAATACTTAAAGCACACCTTTTTGCTGCATTATATCCAGAGACGATATCTAAATCTTTTCCAACTTTTCCTTTTATTAGCTCACCTTTTTCATTAATTGAAATTTGTCCTGATACAAATAACATCTTTCCTGTTATTTTAGTTGCAACATAATTTCCAACTGGTGCTTTAGCATCAGGAAGTTTTAACCCAAGTTTTTCTAAATTTTTTTGATAATTCATTTTTTCTTTTTTTTGTTTTTTGTTTTATCGTATTCTTTTCTTTTCTCAATTAATATTAATGCTTCTTCCATTGTGAGTTCTGTTGGATCCTTTTCCTCAGGTATTGTCGCATTTAGAGATTTATATTTGATATATGGTCCGTATTGTCCCTTCATAATTCTAACTGGTTTTTTATCCTCAGGGTGTTCACCTAAATCTTTAATCATTGAAGAAGACATTCTTCCTGGTTTAGCTTCAGCAATTAATGTTATGGCTCTATTCAAACCAATAGAGAAAATTTCCTCAATATTTTCTATTCGAGCCGATTTATTTTCACACTTTAAGTAAGGACCAAATCTTCCAGTGTTTAAAGTAATTTCTTTTTGATTATCAGGATTTATTCCTAAAGATTTTGGTAATGAGCATAAAAATTGTGCTTTTTCTAGATCAATATTTTCTAACACCAAACCTTTTGGGATAGATACATTTTTTAAAAGTTCATTTACATCTGATTTAAGTTTTTTTATTTTCTTTTTTTTCTTTGGTGTTTTTTCAATTTCTATAACCTCAGGAATTTTTTCATATTGAAGATAAGGACCGAATCTTCCGTTTTTAAGATAAATATCATTACCATTTTCGTGTTTTCCAATAAATTTTGGTTCAGCTAACTGAGCTTGGGCTGCTGCTTTAGCTTTAGATAAAGGTCTTGTAAATTTACATTCAGGATAATTTGAACAACCAATAAATGCACCGCCTCTAAAGCTATTTTTTAAGCTAAGTGTCCCTGAATTACATAATTGACACTTTCTTACAATATTTCCTTTATCATCTTTATCGAAAACCAAATCTCCCAAACTATCATTTAAAAGATCTAAGACCTCTCTTGTTCTTTTTTCCTTTACTTCAGCCACATTGTTATTGAAGTCTTTCCAGAACAGTTCCAAAACTTTTATCCAACTTTCTTTACCAGTTGTAATCTCGTCTAACTGATCCTCTAAACCAGCAGTAAAGTTATAATCCACATATTTTGAGAACAGTTTTTCCAGAAAAGCTGAAATAAGTTTTCCTCTATCTGTAGGAAAAAATCTTTTATTTAATATCTCTGCGTAACCTCTATTTGCTATTGTAGAAATTATACTTGCGTAAGTAGAGGGTCTTCCTATTCCTAATTCCTCTAGTTTTTTTACTAAGCTAGCCTCAGAATATCTTGGAGGGGGTTGTGTAAAATGCTGTTCATCTATTAAGGACATAATATTTACAAGTTCTTTAGACACAGATGGTAGAATGTTTTCATCATCATCCTTACCTTGATTATTATATATCTTTAAAAATCCATCAAATTTGAGAACTGATCCACTTGCTTTGCATACTGTATCATTATTATTTGATGTAATCGTTATAGTATTTCTATCAAATTTAGCAGATTGCATTTGAGAAGATAAAGCTCTACTCCATATTAAATCATAAAGTTTATTTTGATCTGTGCTTAGATACTTTTTTACACTTTGGGGAGTTCTGATTACATCTGTGGGTCTTATTGCTTCATGTGCCTCTTGTGCATTTTTTGCCTTTTTACCAGAATAATTTAAGGCACTTTCAGGTAAATATTCATTACCGATTTCTTTTTTGATATAATCTCTAAAAGCTAAAACAGCATCTTTTGACAAATTTGTGCCATCTGTTCTCATATATGTTATCAAACCTATTGTTTCTCCTTCAATTTCGACTCCTTGATAAAGCTTTTGAGCAATTTGCATAGTTCTCGATGCACCAAACCCTAATCGACTTGAAGCTGTTTGTTGAAGAGTTGATGTAGTAAATGGTCCTGATGGATTACGATTTACCACTTTACTTGATATATCAGTAATACTAAATTTTTTTTGATTGATACTTGATATAGCTTTATTTATCTCATCTTTATTTCTAAAAGAGAATTTTTCAATTTTGTTGTTATCTAGTTGAGTAATACTTGCAAGGATATTTTGATTTTTTTCATCTTTAAATTTGACACTTAAAGTCCAAAATTCTTCTGGTTTAAAGGACTCAATTTCATGTTCTCTTTCAGTTATCAATTTTAAAGCTACTGATTGAACTCTTCCTGCCGATTTCGAGCCAGGAAGTTTTGTCCATAATATTGGTGAAATATTAAAGCCAACCAAGTAATCTAAGGCTCTTCGAGCCATGTAAGCATCAACTAAAAGCGGTTCAATTTGTCTTGGATTTTCAATTCCATGAATTACTGCTTTTTTTGTAATTTCGTTAAAAACAACTCTTTCTATTTCTTTATCTTTAAGAAGTTTTTTTTCGTTTAGATACTCTTTTACATGCCAAGCTATTGCTTCTCCTTCACGATCAGGATCAGTAGCTAATATAATTTTTGAGGAGTCTTTGGCTGCGTCAGTAATTTCTTTAAGATATTTTTTTGAAAAGCTATCGATCTCCCATTCCATCTTAAAATCTTGATCTGGATCAACAGAACCATTCTTAGAAGGTAAATCTCTAATATGCCCATAACTAGCTAATACTTTATAATTATCACCTAAATATTTATTGATAGTTTTGGCTTTAGCTGGACTTTCTACAATGACCAAGTTCATAAATGATAAACTACCTAAAAGAGTTAGATAGTCAAATTAATAAATTTTTGTCTTAGTTTCTTCTTTATTTTTCAATCTTTTAATATTTTCTCGATGGGTAAAAAATATTAACACAAACATGATTATAAAAAAAAATATATCTTTAAATTGACCAGTGACCAGTAAATAAACAGGAATTGATACAGAAGCAATTAATGAAGATAAAGATGAAAATTTTGATATAGCAAAAATTACAAACCAAGATAAAGCAAAAATAATTCCGAAATAAATATTTATAACAAATAGAATACCAACGTATGTTGCAACACCTTTCCCTCCTCTAAATTTTAACCATATAGGAAACACATGGCCAAGAAATGCACTTAATGAAGCTAAGTATAGAAAATCTGTGTAATAAATTTTAACAAATATAACTGGGATAACAGCTTTTAAAATATCAAGAGCTAGAGTTGTGTATCCAACAATTTTATTTCCAGACCTAAGTACATTCGTAGCCCCAATATTTCCAGACCCAATTTCTCTTATATCTTTTTTCAAAAAAAATTTTGTTAATATTAATCCAAATGGAATTGAACCCATTAAATAGGAAATTATACCTATGATTAAAATGTCCATATTATAGCTTAAATAATTCTTTACCGTTTACAAATGTATTTGTGACTTTACCTTGGAGTTTTTTATCCTCTATAGATGTATTTTTTGATTTTGAAATAAGTTTATCTTTCTTTACAATCCAAGGTTTGTCTACATCTACTATACAAAAATCAGCATCGTTACCAACAGATAAATTCCCTTTATTTATCCTTAATATTTTAGCTGGGTTTGATGTTAATGCTTTGATTATAGTCTCCAGTTTGAGAGATCCATTATGATATAATTCTAAACTTAGAGACAACAGAGTTTCTATGCCTGACGCGCCAGTTGCTGCTTGAGCAAACGTTAATCTTTTCGATTCTTCATCTTCAGGTTTGTGATCTGAAACTATTACATCAATTAGATCGTCTTTTAATCCTTGTACTAAAGCTAATCTATCTTCTTCTCTTCTTAATGGTGGAGATAATTTCAAAAATGTTTTGAAATCTCCTATGTCGTTTTCATTTAAAGATAAGTTATTAACTGAAACACCACATGTGAATTTTACTATTTCCTTTCTTGATTTAATTACTTCGACAGACTTTTGTGATGATAATTGAGAGATATGATATCTACATTTAACCTTTTCCAATAATGTTAAATCTCTCTCGATTAAAATACGTTCAGCAATCTCAGGTATACCAGATAAACCCAATTTAGAGGCAATAATCCCAGAATTAATCATACCATTTTTTGCAAGCTCATGATCTTCAGCGTGCTGCATAATTAAACTTCTCAAATCTTTGGCAGAATTCATTATTCTAGACATTAATCTTGGATTTTGAATTGTTTTAACACCATCAGTAAATGCAATTATTCCTTTACTTTGTAAGAGACCAAATTCAGTCATGTTTTTACCCTCAGTATTCCTCGTTAAGGAAGCACATGGAAAAATATTTATTTTTGATTTATCTCTTCCTCTTCTTTTTAAAAAATCGACTATAGATACGTTGTCAATTACTGGATCTGTATTAGGCATTGTTACTACTGAGGTGACACCCCCAGAGAGTGCTGCATTACTTAATGTTCTAAAATTTTCTTTATACTCATACCCCGGTTCACCAACAAAAACTCGCATATCAACTAATCCAGGAAAAATATACTTTCCTTTTAGATCAGTTGGTTTTTCTCTACTTGGTAAATTATTAATATTTACTTTTTTTCCAACAGCCTCAATTTTTCCATCTTCACTTATAATCAAACCTCCATTTTCATTTATGAAGTTATGAGGATCAATTATATTAGCATTTATAAAATATTGTTTTTTCATTATGTACAAAATATTTTTAGACAAGCCATTCTTACTGCAACACCTAATTCAACTTGTTCTTTAATTACACTTTTGTTGATATCATCGGCTAGCATTGTATCTATTTCTATACCTCTATTCATTGGGCCAGGATGCATAATTAAAGCATCAGATTTAGCGTGTTCTAATTTATCAGGTGTTAATCCGTAATATTCATAATACTCTCTATTGGACGAAAGGTATGAACTTGTCATTCGTTCACTTTGTAATCTTAACATCATAACAATATCGCAATCTTTCAACCCTTTTTTCATATCTGTAAAAGTTGAAACACCGAATTTTTCAATTTCTCTCGGCATAAGATTTGTTGGAGCAATTATGTTTACTTCTGCACCTAACATACTAAGTAAATAAATATTTGATCTTGCTACCCTTGAATGAAGTATATCTCCACAGATTGCGATTTTTAATCCTTGAATTTTATTTTTTCGAGTAATAATTGTTAATGCGTCCAATAAAGCTTGGGTAGGGTGCTCTCTTCTTCCGTCACCAGCATTTAGAACTGCACAATTTACTTTTTGTGAAAGTAGATTACATGCTCCAGAGTCTTGATGTCTAATTACAATAATATCAGGATGCATTGCATTAAGTGTCATTGCCGTATCTATCAATGTTTCACCTTTTTTAATTGCTGAGTTGCTAATATTCATAGACATAACGTCAGCTCCAAGTCTTTTACCAGCTAATTCAAAAGAGCTTTGAGTTCTAGTGGATGGCTCAAAAAATAAATTAATTTGAGTTTTACCACTTAAAATATCAACTTTTTTATTTTTACTTTGATTTACTTTTATAAATGAATTTGCTTCATCAAGTATTAAATTGACATCATTAATCGATAGATCTTGGATTCCTAACAAATGTTTTTGTGAAATTTTAATAGCTTTGTTTGTTTTAATAGCCATTAAAACCAACTCTATAACTATAAACCTCTGTAATAGCAAGTATTAATTGTTTAGAAAATCCAAAGCCCCTTGCAATATAAAAGCAGCAGCGTTTTCATCTATCTTTTTTTCCCTTTTACTAACATTAATATCTAATTGACTAGATAGGTTAAAAGCACCAACAGTTGAAAGTCTCTCATCCCACAGGCAAATCGGAATGTCTAAGTTTTTTTCAATATTTTCTGTGGTATCTTTCACTGATTGAGCTGACCTACCTGAAGATCCATCCATATTTAAAGGATTTCCAACAATGATCCCTTTTATATTATTTTCATTAATAATTAATCTGAGTTCATCAATAAGATCCTTAAGCGAATTTCTATTTATTGTTTTATGCGGAGTGGCTATTAGTTGTTTTTCATCACAGATTGACACACCAATTCTTTTAGAGCCCAGGTCTAAACCTATCAATCTACACTTATCTGAGTGTTTCTTTTTGAATTCCTCTAAAGTGATCATATTGTATATTTTAAACTTAAGTGATACTTTGCGTCATATTTAAATAGCATATGAGCATAGATCTTAAAACAATAAAGCATATATCTAAATTAGCAAGAATTTCAGTTGATGAGCAAAGAGCTGAAAAATTGGCTGGAGATTTAAATTCTATTTTTGATTTCATTGAAAAACTTAATGAATTAAAAACGGATAATGTAGAACCATTAACTTCTATTGCTGAAACAACCTTAAAATTAAGATCTGATGAAGTAAAAAGTAAAAATATAAGAGAACAAATTATTAAAAATTCTCCTCAGGATAATGAGGATTATTTTGTAGTGCCTAAGGTGATTGAATAATGTCAGATATAACAAAACAATCTCTTACTGAATTAGTTGAAAATATAAAAAATAAGAAACTTTCTTCAACAGATGTAACCAAAGCATTTATTGATAGATCTGAAAAATCTGAGGAATTGAATGCTTATATTACAAATGATTTTACTTCAGCCATAGATAAGGCAAAAAAATTTGATCAAAAACCTAATTTAGATTTAAAACTGCCTGGTATTCCAATGGCGGTTAAGGATTTATTTTGTACCAAAAATATTAAAACAACTGCTGGTAGTAAAATTTTGAATAACTTTGTACCAACTTATGAATCAACCGTAACCGAAAATATCTGGAATGAAGGTGCAATACTTCTAGGTAAGTTAAACTGTGATGAGTTTGCAATGGGTTCATCAAATGAAACAAGTTTCTTTGGTAATGTACAAAATCCTATTGATAAAAATTTAGTCCCAGGTGGATCATCTGGTGGTTCAGCTTCAGCTGTAGCTGGACAACTAACACCTATTACAATTGGTACCGATACTGGTGGATCAATTAGACAACCAGCCTCTTTCACTGGAATTGTAGGATTAAAACCTACATATGGAAGTTGCTCAAGATATGGGATAGTTGCTTTTGCTTCATCATTGGATCAAGCCGGACCTATGGCACAAAATGTTAAAGATTGTGCTTTATTACATGAAGTGATTAGTTCCTACGATCCTAAAGACTCTACTTCGATAAATTTTAAAAGAAATCATTTCAGCAAGGAACTTACAAATAACATAAAAGGAAAAAAAATTGGAATACCAAAAGAGTATAGAGTTGATGGTATGCCAAAAGAAATTGAAGATCTTTGGCAAAAGGGCATTCAGTATATTAAAGATTGTGGTGCTGAAACCATTGATATTTCTCTACCATATACAAGTTATGCCTTACCAACATATTATATAGTTGCTCCAGCAGAGGCATCATCAAACTTAGCAAGATATGATGGAGTTAAGTATGGATTTAGAGCCAAAGGAGAAAATTTAATTGATATGTATGAGAAAACAAGATCAGAAGGTTTTGGAGCTGAAGTTCAAAGAAGAATTATGATTGGAACTTATGTTTTGTCTTCAGGATATTATGATGCATATTATCTTAAAGCTCAAAAAGTAAGGAAACTCATTAAAAATGATTTTGATGAAGCATATAAAAAAGTTGATGCAATTTTAACTCCATCAACACCTAGCTCAGCATTTAAAATAGGTGAAAAAACAAATGATCCAGTTTCAATGTATCTAAATGACATATTTACTGTTCCTGTTAACTTAGCTGGACTCCCAGGCGTCTCAATACCTGCCGGACATGACTCAAAAGGTTACCCTTTAGGTTTACAAATTATTGGCAAAGCTTTTGATGAACAGAATATATTGAATATAGCTTATGCTATGGAAGAAAAGATCAATTTTAAAAACAAAATTACTGATTGGTGGATAAAATGAGTAAAAAATATTCAGAATACTTTATTAATCGAAAAGATAATCAGTATGAGGTTGTAATTGGTTTAGAAGTTCACGCTCAAGTCTTATCTGAGTCAAAATTATTTTCTAATTCAGCAACCAAATTTGGAGCAGAACCTAATACGCAAGTTAGTTTAGTTGATGCTGCATTTCCAGGAATGTTACCAGTAATAAATGAATTTTGTGTCAAACAAGCAATTAAAACTGGTATTGGCCTTAACGCAAAAATTAATAAACGTTCAGTATTTGATAGAAAAAATTATTTTTATGCTGATTTGCCCCAAGGATATCAAATTTCACAATTTAAAGATCCAATAGTAGGTGAGGGCAAAGTTATTTTGGATATGCCTAATGGTCAAAAAGAAGTTGGAATAGAGAGATTACATTTAGAACAAGACGCTGGAAAAAGTATTCATGATCTCGACCCACAAAATACCTTTGTAGATTTAAATAGATCAGGGGTAGCTTTAATGGAAATAGTGAGCAAACCTGATCTAAGATCACCAGATGAGGTTAATGCTTACATCAAAAAACTAAGATCTATAATGAGGTATCTAGGAACTTGTGATGGTAATATGCAAGAAGGTTCTTTAAGAGCTGATGTAAATGTCTCTGTCAGACCAAAAGGCTCAAAAGAATTTGGGACTCGATGTGAAATTAAAAATGTTAATTCAATAAAGTTTATGCAGATGGCAATAGAATATGAGGCTAATAGGCAAGTTGATTTAATAGAAGAAGGTAAAACTATTGATCAAGAAACTAGACTTTTTGATACAAAAAAAAATGAGACAAGATCAATGAGATCAAAAGAAGATGCTCATGATTACAGATATTTTCCTGACCCTGATTTGCTACCTTTAGAGGTTTCAGAAAAATTTATTGAAGAACTTAGAAATGATATTCCAGAACTTCCAGATGATAAAAAGAAAAGATTTATTGAAGAGTTTAAATTGTCTCCTTATGAAGCAAATATTTTAGTATCTGATATTGATACTGCGAAATACTTTGAAGAGGTTGTAACTAAAATGGGTAAAAACAAAAATATTAAGTTAGCAGTCAATTGGATTACAGGAGAACTATTTGCTGTTTTAAATAGCAAAGGTTTAGAAATTTCTCAAAGTCCAGTGAGTGCTAAGAATTTCGCTATTTTGATAAATCTAATTAAGAATGGAACTATCTCGGGAAAGATAGCAAAAACTGTTTTTGAATTGATGATTGATGGTGATAAAGATCCTCAAAAGATTGTAGAAGAAAAAGGATTAAAACAACAAAGTGATCCAAAAGCTTTAGAGGCATTAATTGATAAAATAATTAATGATAACAGAGAAAAAGCTATTGAATATAAACAAGGTAAAGAAAAATTATTCGGTTTTTTTGTTGGTCAAGCGATGAAGGCATCAGGTGGAAAAGCTAACCCTCAGTTAATCAATGAGATCCTAAAGAAAAAATTATAAGGTTATGGGTTCAGACCTTAACATCACTAAACATTTACAAGACTATATCCTTAAGAATGGTTTGAAATTGCATCCAATTCAAAAAGAAATAATAGATTACAACTTATCACTTGGTGATACAAAAAGAATGCAAATCTCTATTTCTCAATGTCAATTTCTACATCTGATTATTAAGGTTTCCAAAATCAAAAAAGTCCTAGAGATTGGAACTTTTACAGGTTTAAGTACGTTATCTATGGCTTTAGCATTACCAAATGAAGGAAGCATAATAGCATTAGATAAAAATGAGGAGACAAACAAAGTTGCTCAAAAATTTTTTAAAAAAGCTAAACAAGATTATAAAATTAAAACTATAATTAAACCAGCATTAGAAACCTTGATGAGTATTAGAAATGAAAAATTTGATTTAGTCTTTATTGATGCAGATAAAATTAATTACAAAAAATATTATGAGATTTCGTTAGATTTATTGAATAAAGAGGGTTTAGTGATAATTGACAATGTATTATGGCATGGAGAAGTTATTAATAAAGATATTAATGATAAATTTACTAAAAGTATAAGAGATTTGAATGATTTTATCTCTAAAGATAAGAGAATTGAAAAAGTCATGGTACCATTTGGTGATGGAATGACTGTTTGTAGGAAGGTTTAATGTTCACTATATTCGGTTTTTATAAATTTCAAAAAATAAATAATTTAAAAAAAAACCAAATAAAATTAAATAATCTCTTGTTAGATAAAAACATAAATGGATCAATTATTATATCCAAAGAAGGTTTAAATGGATCTATTTCTGGAATAAATAAGGATATTAAAACTGTAATTATTCAAATCAAAAAATGTTTGAATATAAAAGAATTTGATAGTTTTAATAATTCTAAAAGTAGATTTCAACCTTTTCATAAACCAAAAGTTAAAATCAAAAAAGAAGTTGTACCGATGGACCTAAAAATAACGAATAGATTAAAAAAAAAGAATAGTCATATAGAGCCAACAGAATGGAATAAATTAATAAAAAATAAAAAAACTCTTTTATTAGATGCAAGAAAACCTTTTGAACATAAAGTTGGTTCTTTTAAAAAATCAGTAAACCCTAAAATAGGTAACTTTAGAGATTTTCCAAAATACTTAAAAAAGTTAAAAAAAGATGAGCCAATAGCAATGTTTTGTACTGGAGGAATAAGATGTGAAAAAGCGTCTGTATATTTAGAGAAAAAGGGTTTTAGGAATATTTATCAATTAAAAGGTGGAATTCTGAATTATTTAAAGAAAGTAAAACAAAAAAATAGTCTATGGAAAGGTGAATGTTTTGTATTTGATAACAGAGTAAGTTTAAAGCACGGTCTAGAACAGGGAACATATTCAATTTGTGGTGGATGCAGGCAACCAATTTCAGTGAAGGATAAAAAATCTGATAAATATGAAGAGGGTGTAACTTGCCCTAATTGTTTTAATAAACTCTCAAAAGTTCAAAAATCTCGTTTTAGAATGAGACAAAGTCAGATATATAAAGCAAAGCTATCAGGAAAAAAATATAATTTCCAAAAAGAATTTAATTAAGGATTTATTTGTCACAATCTTTCAAATTAACTAAAGATCCAATATGGTTTTTGCTTAGAAAAGTTACTATCCCAGCAAGTGTTGGTTCATTATTTCAAACTTTTTACAATTTAGTAGATACTTGGTTCGCAGGAAGAATATCTGCTGAAGCAATAGCAGCAATTGAAAAATCTTTTCCAATTTACTTTACCATTATTGCGATAGGAGTTGGATTAACGGCAGGGACTAATACTTTAATTGGAAATAATATAGGTGCTAAGGATAAGAGGAAGGCGTCATTATTTGTTGCACAGTCAATTATATTTGCAATCTTTTTGTCGATTCTAGTAACTTTTTTTGGTTTGAATGTTTCAGATTTTTTACTTTCCTTAATGGGATCAGACCAAGAGGGAATTATTTTAACTAGAAAATATCTTGATGTAATTTTTTATGGAACAATAATAGTTTTGATCCAGATTTCATTAAATGGAACTTTAAATGCACAAGGGGATACAAAAAGCTATAGAAACGTTTTAATTTTTAGTTTCTTTTTAAACATTATTCTAAATCCATTATTTATTTTTGGTTATAGTTTTGTACCAGCTTTTGGTATAGCTGGACTTGCTATTGCAACTGTAGTAGCACAATTTATTGGTCTTCTATATTTAGCCTACAAAGTTTATTGTTGTGAGTTAAAACAATATCTTAAGCCTGAGTGTTTTATACCAAAATTCAACCTTCTAGGAGAACTCCTATATCAGACAATTCCTGTAATGTTCAGTATGTTATTAATTGGTGTAGGTATATTTAATATTCTTTACTTCATTGGTAAATTTGGAGATTTAGCTACTGCTGGTTACGGTGCTGCTTTGCGAATTGAGCAAGTTTTTTTACTTCCGGTAATTGGTTTAAATACTGCAGTATTATCTATTGGGGGACAAAATTTTGGTGCAAAAAATTTTGATAGATTAAGAGAATTATATAAAAAGGCTCTTTTTTTTGGATCATCTTTTATGATTTGTGCGGGAATAATAATTTTTTTGGGTGCAGAATTTTTAGTTTCATTATTTACTGATAATTCAGAGGCTATAAAACATGGCACAATATATTTAAAAGTTGCTGCATTGATTGGTCCAATTTATCCTGTTTTTTTTATAACAACTGCAGTATTCCAAGCAGTTAAAAAACCACTATATAGTCTTTACTTGAGTGTTTTAAGACTAACAGCGCTTCCATTTTTAAGTTTGTGGTATGTAATTAATATTAAAGGGGGAGATTATCAGGATATTTTTTACACAATATTAGTAACAAATTGGTTTATGGGAATTGCAGTTCTTATGTTTATTGGGTATTTTTTGAACAATGTTTTCAAACAAAATAAAAGTCTTTTTACTTATTAGCATTTGTCTAATATTTTTTTTAATCACTTCTTTTGATGTCAAATCTAACAAAGCAAAGGTTGTTGATGGAGATACTATTCATTTAAATGGGGAAAAAATTCGCTTTAGTGGCATTGATGCTCCTGAAATTAAACAAGTATGTATCAAGAATAATGAGGTAATTAAATGTGGGATACGGGCAAAAGAACTACTTATTAATAAGATAGGTAAAAATAAAGTAAAATGTGTAAATGAGGGTGTAGATCGATATAAGAGAATTTTAGCTGAATGTTTTGTAAATAATCAAAGTCTATCCAAGTATCTTGTAAGGGAGGGATTTGCTTTTGCTTACAGGAAATATTCAACAAAATTTATTGAAGATGAAAATTATGCAAAAAAAAATAAAAAAGGTATGTGGTCAATGACTTTTGAGTATCCTTGGGATTATAGAAGAAAAAATTAGTCTTTTTGTAATTTTTTTTCTAACTTCCTTACTAAATAAGATACAATCAATATTAGTACCAAATATTCAAGAATCAGAAATGTATATATTTCTAATGGCCTATAAGTTGTTACAACTAATTCATTAGCTTTTCTTGTTAGATCTCCAATACCAATTATTGATACTAGCGATGACATTTTAAGTACATATACAAATTGGTTACCTATAGCTGGTAAAATATTTTTCACAGCTTGAGGCAAGATAACTAATCTTAATTTTCTAAAAAAACCTAAACCTAAAGAACTTCCAGCCTCCCACTGCGCTTTTTTAATTGAGTTTATTCCGGCTCTAAAAATCTCAGCTTGGAATGCACTTTCGCTTATAGATAATGCTATAATACCTGAAACAAATGGACTAAAACTAATTCCTGTCATTATCGGTAGTCCATAATAAATCCATAAAATTAAAACTAGTAAAGGAATTGCTCTAACAATTTCTACATAACCAATATTAATATAAGTTAAGAATTTATTTCTTGAAAGAGATGGTATGGCAATTAAAAGACCAATCAATATTGATATAACAATCGAAATTATCGAAATATATATAGTGGTAGTTAAACCACTTAAAAGAAATTTAAGATTTGTTAAACCCTCAACGTTTTGAGGAGATAATATCAACCAGTTTAATTCACTTTTACCACATGAGGTTAAAGGAAGGATTAAAAGTAAAAAAGCTAAATTTCTCACTCTTTATGTTATAAAGAATAAAAAATTAAATACTAATTTATTATAAACTTTTTAGATTGTATTTAGATAATAATTTAGTAAAGAAGCCAGATGATTTTTTCTTCTCGATCCAGCTATTCACATACTCGTTCCATTTATTATCACCTTTAGGAACCATCATTGCTAAAAATGCTGGATTTTTTCCACCATCTGGAACGATTGCTAACTGAGGATATTTAATAACTAATTTATTTGCCTCTGTAGAACTTGTTATATTTCCATCCGCTCTTCCTGCTAATACTTCTTGAAAGTCTCTTGCAGGTGCTTCGATTGAATTTAATTTTGATTTTGGAAAAAATTCTTTCGCTTTTTCTTCTTGAGAAGTACCAAGAGTAGTTGCAATAGTTACTTTTGAATTATTTAATGAATCCCAAGTTGGAAATTTTTTTAAATTCTTTTTTAGAACAAGTGGTACAGTAGCATATTTGTAATACGTATTTGTGAAACCAGCCACTTCCGCTCTTTTTGGTGTTTTTGTAACACTAGTTGAAATGTCATATCTTGCGGATGTTATTCCAGATACAATAGTTTTCCACTCTGCAGGTACAAACTCAACCTTAACACCCATGTCTTTGGCAAGTTCATTCATCACATCTATATCAAAGCCTTTATATTTATTTGTTGCAGGATCTTTCACTGTCATTGGATCCCAGTCACCAGTAGTTCCAACTTTTAACACTCCAGATGATAAAATTTTATCTAAATTTGAGTCTGCGTTTGATGAGAAGGGTAAAAAAGCAAATAATGTTAACAATAATAATTTTTTCATAATTTTATTTAACTTATTTGAGATCTAAATGAGACTATAATCTTGACGCACTATCATTCATCCAAGAGAATAAATGTTCAGAAAAAGAGCGTCTTACAAACAAATTAACCACATTTTGATTTTGATTGTGAATAATAACATCCACTTTTGCAATAATTGTTTGAGTTACAGATCCGACTTTTTGCTTAAATTCATTAAAATTAAAAGGTGATCCAGTCTGAAATAAATCGTAGATTTTATCTCCCTTTAAAGTAATTCTTACATATTGATCAGTAACATCTGTTACAGCTCCTAAATTTAAATTGCATATATTTTTATTGAGAAGAGTTTCTGTATCGTATGTATTTGTATTTTCTTTAAGAGCATTGTTTGAAAAAATCATCCATTCATCAGGACTCAACCATAAGGCAGTCAACTTTTCACTTTGAGTAGAAGTATTTGCTTTTATAGGTAAGACCATATTTAAAGATTTACCAACAGCTGATAAAAACTCTCTTTTTTTCCCTCTTATTATTAATTTCATAACAGGATTTATTTCACTCATTTGTAAACCTTGATAAGATTTTTGATCTTTTATTGTTTGATTATAATTTAGCATTTAATCTTTCACCTTCCTCATCTAAAAAAACAGGATGAGCTACTGTCACATTTATATTTTTATTTTCCATTGGAATAATTAACTTTTGTCCAAGCATTTTTTTCCCACCCTTGACCACTCCTAGTGCAATAGATTTATTTAAATTTGGACTATAGTAACTTGATGTAACATGTCCCAACATTTCAATAGGTGATTTTGTAATATCAGCCACTATCTGTGCACCTTCCTCTAAAACTTCTTTTGGATTTTCAGTAAGTAAGCCAACCAATTGTTTTCTATCATCTTTAATTGTGTCTGATCTATATAACGATCTTTTTCCAATAAAATCATATTTTTTCTTACTCACTATCCAGTCCATTTGTAAATCAATTGGCGTCATGGTTGCATCTGTATCTTGCCCAACTATTATAAAACCTTTTTCAGCTCTCAATAAATGCATTGTTTCTGTTCCATAAGGAGTAATATTAAAATCTTTGCCTTCCTCCATACATTTTTCCCAAACAGATTTTCCATAATTTGATTGAATATTAATTTCATAACTTTGCTCCCCAGTGAAACTAATTCTCATAACTCTACACTTTATCTGACCAATTTTTGTATTTTTAAACGACATATGTGGAAATTTTTCATCAGAAAAATCTAAATCAGGGATAACTTTAGATACAATTTTTTTACTGTGTGGACCGCAAACACTAATAGTTGCATAATGATCAGTTACAGATGATAAATAAACATCTAGCTCAGGCCACTCTGTTTGAAGATAATCTTCAAGTTTTCCTAAAACGTTTGCAGCCCCACCAGTAGTAGTAGTCATTATATAATGATTTTCATCTAACCTGGTTGTTACTCCATCATCATATACCATCCCATCTTCGTTGAGCATTAAACCATAACGACATTTACCAATAGCAAGTTTTGACCAAGCATTGGTGTAAACACGATTTAGAAATTCTGAAGCATCTGTTCCTTGAATATCAATTTTTCCTAAAGTGGATGCATCTAGTATACCTGCGTAGTCTCTAGCTGCTTTACTCTCTCTTTGAACAGCTTGGTGCATATTTTCATTTTCTTTAGGATAGTACCAAGCTCTTTTCCACTGACCCACATTTTCAAATTTAGCATTGTTTGCAACATGCCAATCATGAATAGGCGTACGCCTAATTATATCAAAAAACTCACCCACATTTCTTCCAACTATAGTTCCAAAGGTAAGTGGTGTATAAGGTGGTCTAAAAGTTGTTGTCCCGTGCTCACCTATTTTAGTACCTGCAGTTTCTGAAATAATCCCTAAAGCATGCATATTACCTAGTTTACCTTGATCAGTGCCCATGCCAGTTGTGGTATATCTTTTTACATGCTCTATTGATCTAAATCCTTCTCTTAAAGCTAATTTTATATCTTTAGCAGTCGCATCATTTTGGTAGTCAACAAAAGATTTAGTTTTCCCCAAAATTTTATCTGATGGCAACAACCAGATATTTCTTTTTGATTTATTTATTCCTGTGATAATTTCAAAAGTTTTATAATCGGTTTTATTGATGTTAAGAAACTTTTTGACAGATAATACTGTGTTTGTCGTAATATCCTCTAAACTTAAATCTCCATTGCAGGATCCAATACTTAATTGATCTGAAGGATATTTGTTTGGAATAAAAACTTGATCATCTTCTCTAAATTTTAATTTCCCTCCTGATTGTGTAAATAAATGAACAGCTGGAGTCCATCCGCCTGACACACCCAAAGAATCACAACTTAATTTTATTTTTTTACCAATTACTTTTTGGCCATCTTTGGAGAGCTGCATAATTGATAATCCATTAATTCTTTTATAACCATATGTATCAACAACTGTGTAACCTTTAAAAATTCTAATATTATTTTTCTCTAACTCATAAGACAGTTTAGATTCTATTTCTTCTCTATTATCAATAATTGCATTGATTTTAATCCCTCGTTGAACCAGACTCATAGCAGTTTCATACGCAGTATCGTTATTGGTAAAAAGAATATTATTTTCACCACAAGCTATACCATATAAATCAATATATTTTTTTATTGCAGAAGATAATAAGATTCCTGGGCGATCATTATTATCAAATATTAGAGGCCTTTCTATTGCGCCAGTAGCACTAATTACTTTTTTTGCTCTAATTTTTAATAATCTATGTCTAATTTTATTTTCTCTTTGATTGATGGGTAAATGATCAGTGAGATTTTCACGAGCTAACAAAAAATTGTATCCATGAAAAGCTGCTACACTAGTTCTTGTTTTAATTTCTAAATTTTCTAATTTAGATATTTCATTAATTTCTTTTTCTAACCAAGAACTTGTTATTTGGTTATTAATTTTTGAAAATTCTGAGTTATCATAAATTGTTGATCCACCTAAAAATGATTTTTCATCCACTAAGAGAGTTTTTAAACCATTCTTAGCTGACATTTTAGCTGCCATTATTCCCGATAAGCCAGCCCCGATTATTAAAACATCGCAGTGAATATACTTGTGCTCATAAATATCAGGATCAGCTTCTTTTGGCGACTTTCCTAAACCTGCAGATTTTCTTATAAAATACTCATATTTTTCCCAAAAACTTTTAGGCCACATGAAAGTTTTATAATAAAAACCTGCTGGTAGAATAGGGGACAGAATATTGTTAATTCCGCCAATATCAAAATTTACACTTGGCCAACAATTTTGACTTGATGCAACTAAACCTTCATAAATTTCAATTTCTGTAGCCCTTACATTTGGTTCGGTTCTCGAAGTATTATCATGTAACTGAATAATTGCGTTAGGTTCCTCTGAACCAGCCGTCATAATTCCACGAGGTCTATGATATTTAAAACTTCGTCCTACAAGATGAACATCGTTAGCTAATAGAGCGGATGCTAAAGTATCACCTTTGTAACCGTAATACGTTTTATCATTAAATTTGAATGAAACTCGATAAGTTTCATCTACTAGTTTACTTGATTTAAATCTTAAATTTTTAGACATTGACTATTCTACAGGTGGCTTTTCACCCATTTTATAAACTGTTTTGATTTGATCATTTGAAGTATCTCGAGCAATATTGAACCATTTTCTACAACCGTGAGCATGATTCCATCTTTCGAATTGAACACCTTTTATATTTTTTCTCATAAATAAAAACTCAGCCCACTCATCATCACTTAATTCTGTCGGTTGTTTTGGTCTTTCTATGTGGGCTTCACCACCAGCTTTAAATTCACTTTGTTCTCTTTCACCACAAAAAGGACAATTAATTAAAAACATTAGTGTGCAACTGCAGCAGCTCCATGCTCATCAACCAAATCACCACTTACAAATCTATTTAAGTTAAATGCAGCATTAAGTTTATGAGGTTCGTCATTAGCAATTGTGTGAGCAAATAAATCTCCTGAACCTGGTGTAGCTTTAAAACCCCCAGTTCCCCAACCGCAATTGAAATACAAACCTTTTATTGATGTTTTGCTTATTATTGGACTTGCATCAGGACATATGTCAACAATTCCACCCCACTGACGCAGCATTCTCATTCTACTAAAAATTGGGTACAATTCTAATATTGCATTTAAAGTTCCTTCCACAATATCATGACTTCCTTTTTGGGAATAAGATATATAATCATCTGTTCCAGCTCCAATTACGAGTTCTCCTTTATCAGATTGACTTACGTAAGCATGAACTGCATTTGACATTACAACAGTATCAATAATTGGTTTGACTGGTTCAGATACTAACGCTTGAAGAGGTTTGCTTTCCAAAGGTAATTTTAATCCTGCCATATTTGCTATAACACTAGAGTGACCAGCAGCTACAACACCAATTTTTTTGGCTTTGATAAATCCTTTAGTTGTTTCTATGCCTTCAACTGTATCACCATTTCTTTTTACTCCTTTTACTTCACAATTTTGAATAATATCTACACCCATTTCATCAGCACCTCTTGCGTACCCCCAAGCAACCGCATCATGTCTTGCTGTACCAGCTCTTCGTTGGAGGGTACCACCTAAAACTGGATAACGAATATCTTGTGACGTATTTATAATTGGACAAAATTTTTTGACTTCCTTAGTATTCAAATAAACTGCATCAATCCCATTTAATCTATTTGCATGAGTTCTTCTTTTTAAATCTCTTACATCTTGTAAATTATGAGCGAGATTCATAACTCCTCTTTGACTAAACATAACATTATAATTTAACTCTTGAGATAAACCTTCCCAAATTTTAAGAGCATGATCATAAAGACCAGCACTTGCATCCCATAAATAATTTGATCTTATTATTGTAGTATTCCGACCAGTATTTCCACCTCCTATCCAACCTTTTTCAACAACAGCAATGTTCTTCATGTTATGTTTTTTTGCTAGATAATAAGCAGTTGCAAGACCATGTCCTCCACCTCCGACTATTACAGCATCATATTCTTTTTTAGGCTCAGGATCTTTCCAAGCTTTCTCCCAATTTTCATGATAAGAAAAAGCGTTTTTAATAAGTGAAAATATTGAATACTTATTTTTCATATTTATTGAATAATTACTTTATAAATATTGATTATTCAATACAATCAAAAGTGACAAATTTATTGGAAGAGTGGGTGAGAGGCTGAAACCAGTCGTTTGCTAAATGACCGTGCGAGGAAACTTGTACCGAGGGTTCGAATCCCTCCTCTTCCGCCATTTTTAGTACAAAGGATCATCCTTAAAGAAGTTTATCATCGTAACTGGCTTTTGAGCTAAAATATAACGATAGACGTTGTAGTTTTCCAGTACTCTTTGTACATAATTTCTTGTTTCTTTAAATTTGATTAATTCAATCCAATTTACGTAATCAATTTGGTTTTTTTGTGGATTTTTATTTATTTTTTTCCAATATCTAACTCTTTTGGGTCCAGCATTATACGCTGCTACTGCAAACGGATAAGCACCGTCATAATCTAAAATTAGGCCAGCTATGTAGTGAGAACCTAAATTAATATTATATTCTGCATCTCTTGTTAATCTAGATTTTGAATAAGGAAGTTTTGCTTGTTTAGCAACCACCTTAGCAGTATAAGGCATGAGCTGCATTAGTCCTTTTGCTCCTGCGTGACTGTTAGCACTTAAATCAAATTCACTTTCCTGTCTTATTATTGATAGAATAAATGCAGTATCAGGAATTTTTCTTCCATTTATATAATTGGGTGTACTTATAATTGGATAATTATATTTGTTATGAAATCTTTTTTCGTAGGAGGCAATTTTGGCTATTTGAATAGCAAAATCAAATCTATCAATATTTGTTGCTAACTCTGCTGCTAAAATTTCACTACCGTTATTTGTATCATCATTTGCCAAATGTCTTAATATATGTTTTGAATATTTATCTTCATTTAGCTCATCAAGAAGAAAAATCGTTTTGACTAATTCTTTTTTAAAGAAATAGTCTCTATATTCTTTTGAAACTACAATCTCTTTAGATAATTCAAAAGGTTGATTGGGATTTAACTCCATAAATGCTAACTGACCATAATATGTAGTAAGAAAATTAGATGCTTTACCAAACCATTCATTAGCTAATTCATTTCTACCAAGTTTTTGATAAGTTTTAGCTAACCAATAGGCTCCTCGAGAAGTGCTTATTGGATAACCAACGTTATTATAAAAATTTTCAAAATGATCCTTAGCTAATAAAGGATCATCTAAGAAACTTAATGCTATCCATCCGCTCATCCATTCAGCTGCTGCATACTCAGGTCCATCAGTCAAAGCATGATTACTTGAAATTTTATAAGCTAATGCATATCTCTTTTTATAAATTAATGATCTTGAAATGATTTCTCTTTCAATCCACCACTTATCTGGTCTGACTAAATAATCTTTAGTATTTTTAATTTTTACTAAAATTTCAACAGAACTATCTACTCTTCCCCTTTTTCTTCTCCATTTTAATCTGTCGTAATTCAAACCTGCATCATTTTTAAATTTTGCTGGTACTTTTGAAATAGCATTATCTACACCATAAGATTTACTCATTAATAATTGTCTAGCCGTATAAAGTGATTGATAATCTTTAGGTAAATATCTTAATAATCTTTTTAAATCCCAGTATTTATTATTCCAAGCCAAGTAATCTGCTCTTTTAATATAATCATCCGCATTGAGATACTTTTTGAATTTTTTTCTATAGAATCTTAATTCAGATTTGCTTAATTCGGCACTAATCCATCCTTCTTTAATATATGAAATACCTTTTTGTTTATTACCATTGAGAATTATACTTTCTCCAAGTATCATTTTTCCGAAACCGCTTAAAGGTTCATCAACACCAAACCAATCAATTATTTTTTTAGGTGAAATAGTGTCTGTGGAAAGTTTATGCTCTGCTAAATATTTTATTCTTCCTAATCGAGGATAATCCTCGTTTTTGTCTATAAAAGTTTTATAATCATAATATGTCGCTTTGTTTCCTTTAGTCAGCAAATGTCTCCATTGTATGAAATTATAGATTGATTTATCTTTGGCTCTTTTTGCTGTTTTCAATGCAGTAGGCCATTTTGCTAGTTTCATTTCTGAAATAGCCTTTTTCGCAATTTCAAAATCTTTCTTATTATAATATTTAGATTTTTTTGCTGTATTGGTTTTTTTGGCTCCCGCAACTAAAGGTTTCTTTTTTGGTAGAATAATACCCAAGTCTTTCTCAGCTTTTAACTTTATTTCATCCTCAGGCTTTTTTTCAATTTTCTCTACTATTTTTTTAGGAATTGGTTTTGGCAGAGGCTTCATTACATCAATTAATAATTTTTGATCTTTTTCTGCTTTCGTTTGGATTGGTTTCTTTAAAGGTATTATTTCTGCAGAAAATAAAATAGTAATTGTAGAGAAAAAAAATAAATTGATAAAAAATATGAATTTTTTTAGCATAATCTTTTAGTATATGAATCCACAAACTATGTTATAAGTATTTATGTTCAAAGGATCAAATGTTGCTTTAGTCACTCCGTTTAAAAACGATAAACTTGATGATGAAACTTACATTAAGTTAATACATTTTCATATTGAAAATGGGACAAATGGTTTGGTTCCTGCTGGAACAACTGGTGAGTCTCCAACATTAAGCCATAATGAGCATGAAAGGGTAATTGATTTATGTGTCAAAGAAAGTAATGGAAAATTACCTGTGTTTGCTGGTACTGGGTCAAACTCTACTGAGGAGGCTATTTCATTGACTACTCATGCTGAAAAAATGGGAGCAGATGGAGCTTTAATTGTTACTCCGTATTACAATAAACCTACCCAAGAGGGACTTTATCAACATTATAAAGCTATCAACGATAAATGTGGAATTCCAATTCTAATTTATAACATTCCTGGAAGATCAGTGATTGATATGTCAGTTGAAACAATGGCAAGATTATTTGAATTAAAAAATATTATTGGTGTTAAAGATGCAACAGGTGATTTAACAAGAGTAGATAAAACATTAGAAAAATTAGGTAAAGATTTTATACAATTAACAGGAAATGACGATAACGCTTTAGAGTTTAATATAAGAGGTGGAGTAGGTGCTATAAGTGTAACAGCTAACATTGCCCCAAAATTTTGTTCTGATTTCCAAAGATTTTCAAAGTCTAACAATGATAATGAAATTAAAGAGGCTGAGAGATTAAATGAGATATTGCAGCCTGTTCATCACGCTATGTTTGTTGAAAGCAATCCTAGCCCAGTTAAGTATGCTGCAAAATTATTGGATTTATGTGATGACGATGTAAGATTACCATTAGTAAAAGTAACAGATACTACCAAAGAAATTGTTAAAAAGGCTCTTCATACAGCTAAATTAATTTAATGAACAAAAAAACCAATACTGGTTTAAAAATAATATGTTTAAATAGAAAGGCAAGTTTTAATTATTTTTTTGAAGATTTATTAGAAGCTGGGATTGTCCTTAAGGGCTCTGAGATTAAATCAATAAGAGAAGGAAAAGTGAATATTGCAGATTCATATGCTATTGAAAAGGATGGCGAGTTGATCTTAATTAATTCTCATATAGCATCTTATAAACAAGCCAGTTATTCTAACCACAATCCAACAGATGAGCGAAAGTTACTTTTAAATAAACGGGAAATAAATAAATTAATAGGAAAAATACAAAGAGACGGTCTTACCATTGTTCCCACTAAAATGTATTTTAAAAAAGGAAAAGCAAAAATTGAACTTGCTGTAGCAAAAGGAAAAAAACTACATGACAAAAGAGCAAGTAAAAAAGATAGGGATTGGAATCGTGACAAATCAAGATATTTTAGAAAATCAAGCTAATCGTATCTACTTAGGTATAGGCTCAAATTTAGGAAACAGAAGATATAAAATCGAACAAGCCAAGTATGAATTATCTTTAAGAAATATCAGAATTATCAAAACCTCAAATTTTTATGAGAGTTTATCATGGCCAGATGAAAGTAAACCTAAATACTTAAATATAGTATTGGAAGTTATTTCTGATTTAAAACCTTTGGAATTACTCAAAGTATCCAAAGACATTGAAATCAGTCTTGGTCGTAAAAAAAGGTCTAAAAATGCCCCACGAGAATGTGATATAGACATAATTGATTATAAAAGTAAAAAAATCAGTCAAAAAATCAATTTGCCTCATCCAAGAATGCACAATAGAAATTTTGTCCTTTTTCCATTATTTGAATTAAATAAAAATTGGAAACATCCAATTTCCAAAGATCACATTAAAAAACTCATAATATCATTACCAAATAGAGACATAAGATCTATTAAACAAATCTGAATTAATGATATAATAAAGTATATGCTTAATTCAGATGATTTAATAAATAAAGTAAAAGGATATAATAAGTTTTTAAATCCAGATAGGTTGAATAAGGCTTATGACTTTGCGGTAAAGGCCCATAGCAATCAAAAAAGAGCCTCAGGTGATCCGTACTCAGTCCATCCAATTGAAGTAGCAAATATATTAACTGATTTAAAATTAGATAGTGCAACCATAACTACGGGTTTATTACATGACACAATAGAGGATACATACGCAACTTATGAAACTATTAAAGGTGAGTTTGGAGATGAAGTTGCAGATTTAGTTGATGGTGTTACAAAAATATCTGCACTTGAAAATAATGCATCATCCAATTCCAAAGCAGAAAATTTTAGGAAATTAATTTTAGCTACTTCGAAAGATATTAGAGTTTTATTAGTAAAAATTGCTGATCGACTGCATAACATGAGAACTATAAAAGCAATATCAAAAGAGGAAAAAAGAATAAGGATTTCTCAAGAAACTATGGAAATTTATGCCCCACTAGCAGACAGAATGGGAATGCATAGAATTAGAGATGAGTTAGAAGATCTATCTTTTGAAATTTTAAATAATGAAGCTAGGTTGTTAATTCAAAAAAGACTTGATGAAATAAAATTAGATAAAAAAGATATTTTTGAAACCTTATCAACTGAAATAATAAAATTATTAGATCAAAATAAAATTTCTTCAAAAATTTATGGAAGAGAAAAAACACCTTTTTCAATCTGGAGAAAAGTTCAGAAAAAAAGAGTTTCTTTGGAACAAATTACCGATATCATTGGATTTAGAATTATTTTGGATAATGTTGATGACTGTTATAAAACCTTAGGAATAATCCACAAAGAATATAATTGTATACCTGGGAAATTTAAAGATTATATATCTTCAGCAAAAATTAATGGCTATAAATCAATTCATACTGCAGTTATTGGATCTAATAGAAAACCCATAGAAATTCAAATAAGAACTAAAGAGATGCACGATTTTGCTGAGAGAGGAATAGCTTCTCATTGGCAATATAAGTCCTCAGAAAAATTTAATTCTCTCACCTGGAAAGAATATGATTGGTTGAAAGATTTAGTTGAAATTATAGAAAAAAATGAAAATCCTGAACACTCTTACGAATATACTAAACTTCAAATGTTCCAGGAAAATGTTTTTTGTTTTACTCCCAAAGGTTCAGTAATCAAATTACCCAAAGATGCAACAGCAATAGATTTTGCTTATGCCGTTCATACAAAGATTGGTGATACTGCAGTTGGATGTGAAATAAACGGAAACAAGAGTGAACTTCAATCAATTTTAAGAAATGGTGATAGAATAAAAATAATTACTTCAAAAAATCAATCACCATCACTTCATTGGATTCCAACAACAAAAACCGGAAAAGCTAGAGCTGCTATAAGAAGATATTGGCATGATAGGGGTGAAGAGAAACAGGAAAGAATAAAAAAATACAATACCACTTTGTGGATTTCATTACCTGATAAACCAGGGCAATTAGGAAATGTAAGTTCATTAATAGGTGAACATAAATTAAATATTTCAAATTTAGTAATGGCTGGAAAAAAACCTGACTATATCAATTTTAAATTTCAGCTGATAATAAGAGATTTGAAAAATTTTACTAATTTTATTGCAGAGCTTAAACAAAAAGGTATAAAATTTAAGATAATTAGACACGAAGATAAAAGAAATGCTTTCACACAAAAAATCCTTAGATATTTTAAGAAAGACTAATGCTTTATTAGAAGGACACTTCATTTTATCTTCTGGATTACATTCTTCAAAGTATATCCAGTGTGCTAAACTTTTAAGTTATCCATCAAAAGCAGAAAAAATATGTAAATCATTGGCTTTTAAAATTAAAAAAAATTTTAGAAAATTTGATTTAATTTTGGCACCGGCCATTGGTGGTATTGTGATAGGTTACGAAATTGGAAGGATTTTAAAAAAAGAGACGATTTTTTGTGAGAGAGTTAATGGTAAATTCACCTTGAGAAGAGGGTTTAAAATTAAAAAAGGTTCTAAAGTTATTATTATTGAAGATGTAATAACAACAGGAAAATCTAGTATGGAATGTGTAAAACTAATAAAAAAATCTAATGCAATATTAGTGGGCTTCGCCACAATTATAGACAGATCATCAAAGAAAACATTAAAAATAAGAAATAAAATAATTTCACATCTTAAGATTGAAGTACCAACTTATAAATCAAACAAAATACCAAAAAAATTAGACTCAATTCCAATTTCAACACCAGGAAGCAGATTTATTAAGTGAAACGATTAGGTGTAAATATTGATCATGTTGCGACAGTTCGAAATGCTAGAGGTGAAATTCATCCTGACCCACATAAAGCTGCATTATTTGTTAAAAAAAAAGGTGCCGACTCTATCACCATACACCTTCGAGAAGACAGAAGACACATAAGAGATTTAGACGCAAAAAAAATTTGTTCAAATAAAAAATTATTAGTAAATTTAGAAATTTCAACAAATAGTAATATCGTTAAGAATGCTTTGAGAATAAAACCAAAATTTATTTGTATTGTACCTGAAAATAGAAATGAAATAACAACTGAAGGTGGTTTAGATTTAAAGAAGAATAAAAATAGAATTAAAAAGATAATATCACAATTTAAGAAAAAAAAGATTAGAACAAGTTTATTTGTAAACCCAAATATAAAAGATATTTATTTGTCTAAAGAAATAGGTGCTGATTGTATTGAAATACATACAGGACATTTTTCCAATCTGATAAAATCAAAAAAATCTTTCATTAAGGAATTCTCAAAAATTAAGAAATGTGCAATATTAGCATCAAAAATAGGTGTGGAGGTACATGCTGGGCACGGCCTGGATTTTAAATCTACCAAGATACTAACTAAGATAAATGAAATAGTAGAATTTAATATTGGGCATTTCATTATTGGTGAGTCTATTTTTTATGGTTTACCATTTGTCATAAAAAAGTTTAAAAGAATAATCAAAAATTAGAATGAAAATTTTAGGTATCGGTGTAGATATTGTTGAAAATAAAAGACTAAAAAAATCTATTAAGAATAAAAGTTTTATCTCAAAATTATTCACTTTGCTTGAAATTAAAAACTCTAAGTTGGTAATGGATAAATCTATCTATTTTTCAAAAAAATTTGCAGCAAAAGAATCATTTTCTAAGGCGCTTGGCACTGGATTCAGAAAAGGTTTAAATTTTAAAGATGTTGAAATCTTAAATGATAATTTAGGTAAACCATATTTTAGACTAAATAACAAAACCAAAAAAATTATATTGAAAACATTAAAAGTGAAAAATTTTGATATATTTCTTTCAATATCTGATGAAAAAGAATATTCAATTGCATTTACCATAATTCAGGCAAAAAATGTTTAATAAAAAATTTTTTATAGAAAACTTTAAGACACTTTTTTATGCTCTTATAATAGCTATAATTATTAGATCCTTAATTATTCAACCATTTTATATTCCATCTTCATCAATGGAACCTGGCTTATTAGTTGGAGACAGACTTTTTGTAACAAAATATTCATATGGGTACAGCAAGCACTCATTTCCATTTAGTCCACCTATTTTTAAGAGTAGAATTTTTTCTAGCAAGCCACAAAGAGGCGATGTAATAGTTTTTAAAACCCCTGCAGATAATAGAACGGATTATATTAAAAGACTTATTGGTTTACCAGGAGATAGAATTCAGTTTATAGACACAAACTTATATCTAAATAATAGTGAAATTTTAAAATCTAAAATCTCAGAAAAAGATCCAATTTATTGTGGGGACAAGACTATTAATGTTTTTACATTTGAGGAAAAACTACCGAACGGAAAAATATATAAAACTGTTTATCTTAAAAATTTTACTTTTAAAAATTCAGACGTTTTTAATGTTCCTAATAATCACTATTTCTTTTTAGGTGATAATAGAGATTGTTCAAAAGATAGCAGGTATTTAACTAGCGTGGGTTATGTTCATAAAGATAATCTAGTTGGTAAAGCAAGATTTATTTTTTTTTCATCTGATAAATCAATTGGTAGTATTTTTGCTTTTTGGAAATGGAATAAATCTATTCGATTTGAGAGATTTTTTAAGAAAATTATTTAATGAAAATTGATTATTCTAAACTTGAAAAAAAAATAAATTATAAATTTAAAAATAAAAATTTACTTGCTCAAAGTCTTACTCATAAAAGTTTTAATAAAATAAATAATTATGAAAAAATAGAATTTTTAGGAGACAGAGTTTTGGGTTTAGTTATCGCAAAAAAACTTTTAGAAATATATCCAGAGGAAAACGAAGGAATTTTGGATAAAAAATATGCTTCATTAGTAAATAAAAAGACATGTTTGGAAATTGCTAAAAGTATTAACTTACAAAATTATATTTTAATTTTTAATCCAAAAAATAGATCAATTAGAATTGAGGATAAGGTGATTTCGGATAGTTGTGAGGCTTTAATTGGAGCTATTTATCTCGATAGAGGATTTAATATAACAGATAAAATTATATTAGATTTATGGAAAGATAAAATAAAAGAAAGTGTGATTACTCAAATAGATGCAAAAACAAAACTTCAAGAATTTTCATTGAAAAAGTTCAAAAGTCTACCTATTTACAAAATAATCTCTAATACTGGTCCAAGACACAAACCTGTTTTCAGAGTTGCTGTAAAATTACAAAATACGAAATTTTATAATGGCGAGGGAAAGTCTAAAAAAGAAGCAGAGCAGAATGCAGCTTTACTTTGTTTAAATGATAATTTAATTTGATGAATTGGGACGATACAGGTTTTTTACTTTCAAAAAATAGATATAACGAAAACTCTCTTATTTCGGAATTTTATACTAAAAATCATGGAAAAATATCGGGTATCGTTTTTGGTGGTACTTCAAAAAAAATCAAAAATTATCTTCAAATCGGCAATCAACTATATCTAAATTATAACTCTAAGTCTGAGAATAAATTAGGATATTTTAAATTAGAAATCCAAAAAGTTTATTCACCTATATACTTTGAAAATTCCCAAAAACTTTCGTGCATTAATTCCGCGATGAGTTTAATTCGTTTATTAACAGCTGAATCTCAATCTAATATTAAAATATTTAACCTTATCAAAAAATTTTATTTAATAATCTCAAATGATGAGTGGTTAAAAGATTATATTTTTTGGGAATTAGAATTACTTAAGACCATAGGTTTTGATTTAGAATTAAGTAATTTTGCAACTAAAGAGTTATTAGATGATAAAATAATATATGTAGTTAAATCAAAAAATGAAAAAAAGATAATACCAAATTTTCTAATTGATAAGAAAATTGTAGTTAATGATTTGAATATACTTTTAAATGGATTAAAATTAGTAAGTGATTTTTTAGAAAAAACCATATTAAAACCAAATAACTTAAACTATCCAATAAGCAGAACTCAGTTTATAAATTCACTGAGATAATTAAGGTAAAATTTCATTTAATCTGTCTGCGTAATAACTTACTATTGCGTTTGCTCCAGCTCTTTTAAAACTTATTAAATTTTCAAATATCGCATCTTTATTTATAATCTTTTTATCTACAGCATTGGATAACATGCTATATTCACCAGAAACTTGATAGGCAAAAACCGGAATTTTAAATTTATTTTTTATTGATCTGATAATATCAAGATAAGGTAAACCAGGTTTTACCATGACCATATCTGCACCCTCTTTTATATCTAAAGCCACCTCTCTTATTGCTTCATCATAATTCCTGAAATCCATTTGATAAGTTTTTTTATCTCCTTTTAAAGCAACCTTAGATCCTACGGCATCTCTAAAAGGCCCATAAAAGTTAGAAGCATATTTAACCGCGTATGAAAGAATTTGAGTATTTTTTAAATTTTCTTTATCTAAAGCTTTTCTAATTCTACCAATTCGACCATCCATCATATCTGATGGCGCTAAAACATCACATCCCATTTGAGCTTGTAATAAAGATTGTTGAATTAAAATTTCTATAGTTTCATCATTCATTATATTGTTTGATTTAAGAATTCCGTCATGACCATGCACTGTGTAAGGATCTAGAGCTACATCGCACATTATTCCAATTTTGTTTTTGTAACTTTTTTTGATGTATTTTATAGCTTTACATACTAAATTATCTTCATTAAGAGCCTCACTCCCTAAATCATCTTTCAATTTAGATGATGTATAAGGAAATAAAGCAACCATAGGTATCTGATTTTTTATAGCACGATCTAAGATTATTCCCAATTTATTGATAGAATATCTATATACACCTGGCATAGATTTTATTGTTTGAGTCTTGTTTTTACCCTCAATCAAAAAAATAGGAAGTATAAAGTCATTAGGTGATAAATTATTTTCTGAGACAAGTCTTCTTGACCAGCTGTTTTTTCGATTTCTTCTTAGTCTCAAACTAGGATATTTTCCTATAATCATAATTAATTTTTATTTTAAAAATGCGACAAATGTAATATACACATATATATTAAAAAAGGTACAAAGCAAACGCGATGACAGTTGAAAATACTAACATAATAAATTTAAATGTAAAAAAAGAGGCAAGAGTTTTAGATTTTAGTGACTTCCAAAAACAAGAAATAAAATTTGATATCTCAAAACTTCAAGAAGCGTATAATCAAATTATTCAGATTAAAAAGTTTGAAGACGCAGGTGTTACTCATTTTGGAGCCATATCATTAACTCAAATTCCTGGCGATCCAGACTCTATCAAAGGAAATAAAGCAAGAGGTGTATATTGGACTAAACCTGACAAATCTGGTAAAGAAGTAGTGAGAGATGAGATGATAAAAGAGTCTGCATATTCTGAGTTTGTAAAAGATTATGAAAATACTTACTTTAAACATGTGTATGATATTTTGTCTTCAAAATATAAATTAGGTAGAATGAGAATTTTACTCAAAGAACCAAGATCAACCTTAAGTTGGCATAGAGATCCAGAGCCTAGATTACATATACCTATTATCACTAACCCTGGTTGTATTATGGTTATAGATAGCGTAGCTAAACACATGCCAGCAGATGGATCTGTTTGGATTACAAATAATACAAAATATCATAACGCTTTTAACGGTGGTGAAGAAAATAGAATACATCTTGTTGCATGTGTTTTAGATTACAAGTTCAACTAATTTGAAAAAAATTTTTATTTCCTCAGATCACGCCGGATTTAAATTAAAAGAAGACATTAAGAAACACCTTAGAAGTATAAAATTTAATTTTAAAGATCTTGGACCTGTAAATGTTAATAGTGTTGACTATCCTGATTACGCACATAAATTAGCAAAAAAAGTTAAAGTTAGTAAAAATAATGTTGGTATTTTAATATGTGGTTCAGGAACTGGAATGAATATTGCGGCAAATAAGCATAAAAATATACGTGCTGCACAGTGTTTTAACGCAAAATCAACCAAATTATCCAGATTGCATAATGATGCAAACATCATTACATTAGGGTCTAGATTAATTAGTAAAAAAAATGCTTTCAAATTTATAAAAATTTTTTTAAATACTAAATTTGATGGTGGCAGACACTTGAGAAGGATTAAAAAGATTTAATTATGTCTAGTGAAAAGAGTTATTTGAATGATAGCTATAAAAGTTTTTTTGAGGATGGTTTATCCGTAAAAGATCCAGAATTATATAAGGCTATTAAAGATGAATTAATAAGACAGCAACAACATATTGAGTTAATTGCTTCAGAAAATATAGTTTCACAAGCTGTCTTGGAAGCCCAAGGCTCTGTATTGACAAATAAATATGCAGAGGGTTATCCAGGTAAACGATATTACAACGGATGTGAACATGTTGACGTTGCAGAAAATCTTGCAAATGAAAGATTAAAAAAATTGTTTAATTGTAAATTTGCAAATGCTCAACCTCACTCAGGTGCACAAGCTAATGGTGCTGTATTTTTAGCTTTATTAAGTCCTGGCGATACATTTTTGGGAATGAGTTTAAATTCTGGTGGACATATAACCCACGGTCTAAAAATTTCAATGTCAGGTAAATGGTTTAATGCAATTAGTTATGATGTTGATAAAAAATCAGAACTCATAGACTATGATAATGTTGAAAAACTTGCTTTAGAACATAAACCGAAATTAATTATTGCTGGTGGAAGTGCTTACTCAAGAGTTATAGACTTTAAAAGATTTAGAGAGATTGCTGATAAAGTTGGTGCTTATCTTATGGTTGATATGGCACATTTTTCTGGTCTGGTCGCTGGTAAAGGATATCCTAACCCATGTGATCATGCTCATGTTGTTACATCAACAACACATAAAGTTTTTAGAAGTGCAAGAGGTGGAATAATTTTAACTAATCATGAGGATCTTGCGAAAAAATTTAACACTGCTGTTTTTCCTGGATACCAAGGTGGTCCATTAATGCATGTTATTGCAGCTAAAGCCGCAGGTTTTCTAGAAGCTTTACAACCAGAATTTAAAGATTACATAAAATCAGTCTTAGCGAATGCAAAAATGCTAGCTGAAACTCTAAAAAATAATGGTTTTAAAATTTACTCTGATGGAACTGATACTCATTTAATGTTGGTAGATTTAAGACCTTATAATGTTAAAGGAAATCTTGCTGCTGAGAGTCTTTCAAGAGCAAATATTACTTGTAATAAAAATGGAATTCCTTTTGATACTGAAAAGCCAATGATTACGTCAGGTATAAGATTGGGAACTCAAGCAGCTACAACCCGAGGCTTTGGTTTAAATGAATTTAAAACTGTTGGTGAATTAATTACAAAAACTTTAAAAGGATTATCCGAAAATCCAAACGATAACAGCAAAGTAGAAAACGAAGTTAAAAATGAGGTTATTTCTTTAACTTCATCATTTCCGATATATAAGAACTTATAATTAATGATTTGTTCAATATGTAAAAAAGGGGAGACCTCTGTTGTCGACTCACGTCCTACAGAAGATGGCACAGCAATAAGAAGAAGAAGACTTTGTGTTTGTGGCGCACGTTTTACAACATTTGAGAGGGTTCAATTTAGAGAAATTATGGTAATTAAAAAGAATGGTAGAAAATCTGCGTTTGATAGAGATAAATTATCAAAATCAATTTATATAGCTTTAAAAAAACGCCCGATCGATACAGAAACTGCTGAAAAATTCATAAGCAAAATCTCAAGAACTCTTGAAGAGCTTGGTCAAAGTGAAATATCAACAAATACTATTGGTACTATGGTAATGGAAGGTTTAAAGGAATTAGATCCTGTTGCATATGTTCGTTTTGCATCTGTTTATAGAAATTTTAGAGAAGAAAAAGATTTTGTACAATTCGTGGACAAGCTTGATGTCTACAAAAAAAGATAAATTTTCAAGTAAAGATAAATTATATATGGAGATAGCCTTAAAACTGGCTATATCTCGATACGGTCATACAGGATCAAATCCCTCTGTTGGTTGTGTGATTGTCAAAAACGACAAGATTATTTCTATTGGCCAAACATCACCAAATGGAAGACCTCACGCAGAGTCTAACGCAATAAAAAACTCTATTGAAAATTTGAATGAGTCAAAAATGTATGTGACCTTAGAACCATGTTGTCATCATGGAGTTACACCTCCGTGTACAAATTTAATTACAAAATCTAAAATTTCAGAAGTAATTTATTCAGTTCCGGATGTAGATATAAGAGTTAAGAATAAAAGTTTTAAAATTTTAAGATCGAAAAAAATTAAAGTTAAAAAAGGACTTCTAAAGGAAAAAGTTAAAAATTTTTATTCAACTTATTTTTTCAATAGAAAGAAAAAATTGCCATATGTTACTGGTAAGATAGCTGTTTCAAAAAATAATCTGATTTATAGTAAATTAGATAAAAAAATTACAAACACTAAGGCTGATAAATTTACACATCTATTGAGATATAAAAATGACTCATTAATGATTTCATATAAAACATTGAATAATGATAATCCAAAATTAAATTGTAGATTAAATGGGTCAAAGAAATATTCTCCAAAAAGAGTTATCTTAGATAGCAAACTTAATACTGATATTAATAGTTTTATAATAAAAACAGCAAACAAGTCTAATACTATTATTTTTTACAATAAAGCTCGTAATTCAAAAATTTTAAGTTTTAAAAAAAAAGGAATAAATTTGATCAGATCTAAAATTGATAACAAAGGAAGATTCGATATAAAAACTATATTAAGAAAATTATATAAATTGAAATGTAGAAATTTATTAGTAGAGGGAGGTGATGAGTTAACCAATTATCTTTTAAGGAACAAAATTTTCAATAGATTTTATTTATATAAAAGTGATAAAAAACTCTCAAAAAAAACCGAGTATTTGAATTTTAATAGTTTAAATTTGTTGAAACAAAAATATAAAAAGAAAATAGACTTAAAACTAGATTTAGGAAAAAATAAAATAACATTATATAAAATTTAATATGTTTAATGGAATAATATATAATCAGGGTATAATAAAAAAAATTGTCAAAAGACCTAAAGGCATCAATATTTTTGTAAAAAGCAATCTTAAAGTATCTAAAAAAGATATTGGATTATCGGTAGCCTGTGATGGTGTATGTTTAACATTAATTTCTTATAAATCACAATTGATGGAGTTTTATCTTTCAAAAGAAACGATAATCCGATCTAAATTTAAATATATAAAGAATAAACATATAATTAATTTAGAGTTACCACTAAAGTATGGAACTAAAATTTCAGGACATATTTGCCAAGGTCATGTTGACACAGTTGCGAAAGTTTTAAGTAAAAAAAAAATTGATAAATCATTTATTTTTGACTTTGAGATACCTAAGAAAGAGAGAAAACATCTCATTGAAAAGGCTTCAATTTGTGTAAATGGAATATCACTTACAATTTCAAAAGTAACCAAAAAAGGTTTTCAAATTTGGATAATTCCACATACCTATAAAGAAACTAATTTATCAAAACTCAATAAATATGATTTAGTAAATATTGAGATAGATATCTTGTCCAAATACGTTAGAAATTATTTTTATGAAAAAAAATAATTTTGCACCTATAGAAACAATAATAAATGTCGCTAAAAAGGGAGGTATGTTCATATTAGTTGATGATGAAAAAAGAGAAAACGAGGGTGATTTAGTGATTTCATCATCAGACTCAACAGCAAAAAATATTAATTTCATGGCAAAACATGGTCGTGGTTTAATTTGTTTAGCACTGGACAGTTTACAAGCTAAGAGATTGAATTTGTCCTTAATGTCCCCGGTAAATCAATCGAGAAATAAAACAGCTTTTACAATTTCTATAGAGGCAAAAAAGGGCATTACAACAGGTATATCAGCTAAAGATAGAGCTAAAACAATTAAGATCGCATCAAAAAAAAATGTTAATAAAAAAGATATAGTATCCCCTGGTCACATTTTTCCGATTATTGCTAAAGATGGAGGTGTTCTAGTAAGAGCAGGTCATACCGAAGCCTCTGTTGATATATCAAAATTAGCAAAAAAAAACAATTCAGCAGTCATTTGTGAAATTATGAACGAAAATGGTACAATGGCCAAAGGCCAAGATCTATTTGATTTCGCAGAAAAACATAAACTTAAAATTGGAAAAATAGAAGATTTAATAGCTTATAGATTAAAAAAAGAAAAACTAATCAGGTTAAAAAAGCAAAGTCAAATCAGAGTCAACAAACAAAAATATAGAATTAGAATTTATGAGAATTTATTAGATGGTGCAGAACATTTTGCTCTTGTAAAGGGTAAAATTAAAAGTGGTATCACTCCAAGAGTTAGAGTAATTTCATCCAATATTGTGCAAAATTATTTAATAAATCAAAAACTGCCAAATTCATTTAATAAAACTTTAAATTATTTCAAAAAATATCAAAATTGTGTTTTAGTGTTTATAAAAGATTCAAATTTAAGGTCGGTAACGCAAACATTAAAAAAATATAAGAACAAAGAATTTATTAAAAAGGGAAATGATAAATCAATTAAAAATTATGGAATTGGAGCTCAAATAATTAAAGATCTAAAAATTAAAGATATGATATTAATCACCAGATCTTTAAAAAAAGTTATTGGACTCGATGGTTATGGAATTAAGATTAAGAAACAGGAATTGATATAATGAATAAAAAAATTTTAATTGTTTTAGCTAATTATTATAAAAATATAAGTGACGGGTTACTAAAAAGTGCATTGAAAAATATACCCAAGTCAAACCATGTAAAAATTATTAAAGTTCCAGGTGTCTTTGAAATCCCAGTCACAATATCAAAAAATTTGAAAAAATTTGATGCTTTTTTAGCCTTAGGTTGTGTTATCAAGGGTCAAACACCTCATTTTGACTTTATATCACTAGCATCTACTAAAGCTATTATTGATATATCTGTAAGTAAAAAAAAACCTGTTGGTAATGGTATTATTACTTGTTTAAATATGAGACAAGCAAAAGCAAGAAGAAACAAAGGTGCTGAAGCTGCAAAAGCAGTAGTTTCAATATTATCACAAAAATGAGGACTTACTTTAAGCCAAAAAATAATCCCAGAGTAATCATTATTCAAAAACTTTATGGAAAATTTTACAATAAAGATAATGATTTAGATTTTCCAAAACATAGGTTTAAAAAATTTATTAAAGATATAGTTTTGGGTACTATTGAAAGAAATGATCTTATTTTAGATGAGTTAAACAATAAACTTGGGGACAAGTTTATTTTTAAGAAATTAGATAAAATTTTTCAAATTATTCTTAAAGCTGCAACTTATGAATTTATGTATAAACCAAACTTATCAATAAATATTATAATTAAAGAATATTTAAATTCTTCTAATTTTTTTCTTGAAGTCTCTCAAACAAAATATCTAAATGCTTTATTGGATGACTTAGGAAAAAAATTGAGATCTAAAAATGCATGAATTTGAATTAGTAAATAATTTTTTTTCCAAGTTATCTAAGCATAATGCATCTGCTCTTGGATTAAATGATGACGTTTTTTTTGATAAAAAAAAAAATATAGTAATATCTGTTGATACTTATAACATAAATACTCATTTTGTAGATTTTAAATCTCCCGATCTTGTAATTAAAAAAGTTCTGAGATCATCAATATCAGATTTGATTTGCAAAGGAGTGAAACCAAAATTCTATTTTATTTCAGGATCTGGTAATAAGAAACACTTTTCAAAAAAAAATTTATCAAAAATATCAAAATCACTCAAAAAAGAACAAAAAAAATATGGTATTACTTTATGTGGAGGAGATACAACCTTTTCAAATAAGTTAAATTTTACAATTATATCATTAGGATATTCAAAAAGTATAGTTTACAGAAATAAATCTCGATTAAATGATGATATTTATGTAACTGGAAATTTAGGTGACAGCTTTATTGGTCTTCAAATACTTAAAGGTAAAATTAAAGTAAATAAAAAGATATCTAAATATTTTATTAAGAAATATTATGAACCTGATCTTCAATTAAAATTCATAAATAATCTTTTAAAATTAGCTAACACCTCAATTGATATTTCAGATGGATTAATTGATGACTTAAAAAAATTGATTAACAGACAAAGTGTTTCTTTTCATATTTTTGAAAAAAGAATACCTATATCTGACACTTTAAGTCAATTGATCGAGAATAAAAAATTTAAAAAAATTAATATTACATCTAGGGGTGATGACTACCAGATACTTTTTACAGCCAATCCTATTAAATCAAGAATCATCAAAAAAATATCAAAAATTACTCGTATAAAAATTACTAAAATTGGTAAGATTATTTCTGGTAAAAATAAATCTAAGATTATCAATATAAAAAATAAGCAAATTATGGCTAAAAATAAAGGTTATATTCATCATTTCTGAAAGTTAATCGTTGTCTTTTTCATTCTTTTTTGTATTGTCCGGCTTAAAAATTTAACAACATCAACTTAAGGTTTATATGAACACAACAGCAGAAACTATTTTACTATATACAATTGTAGCAGGTTTATCATCTATTGTTTATGGATATTTAACTGGAAAGAACATTCTTAATTCAAGTACAGGAAATTCAAAAATGCAAGACATTGCTTCAGCTATTCAGATTGGAGCAAAAGCATATCTAGCAAGACAATATAAAACTATAGCTATTGTTGGTGTTGTTGTTTTGGTAATTGTTAGTATTGCCTTTAGTCCGCTTGTTGGTCTTGGTTATTTAATTGGTGCTGCCTTATCTGGAATCGCTGGCTATGTTGGTATGCTAGTTTCTGTAGAGGCGAATGTCAGAACTGCAGAAGCATCTAGAAAAGGTTTGGCTGAGGGTCTTTCTGTTGCATTCAAATCTGGTGCTGTCACAGGAATGTTAGTTGCAGGTTTAGCTTTATTAGCAATAGCAGTTTACTATTTTTTATTAATAAAATTTGAAGTTGATGAGAGAGAAATTGTAAATGCACTTGTTGCATTAGGATTTGGTGCATCTTTAATTTCAATTTTTGCAAGATTAGGTGGTGGTATTTTTACCAAAGGTGCTGATGTTGGTGCTGATCTAGTAGGTAAAGTAGAGGCAGGAATACCAGAGGATGATCCAAGAAATCCTGCTGTAATTGCAGATAATGTTGGAGATAATGTTGGAGATTGTGCTGGAATGGCAGCAGATTTATTTGAAACTTATGCTGTTACTATCGTTGCAACAATGGTTCTTTCATCCATTTTTTTCATGGGAGATACAAATATGATGGTTTACCCTCTGTCAATTGGTGCTGCATGTTTGATTACCTCAATAATTGGAACCTTCTTTGTAAAACTTGGAAAAAATAACAACGTAATGAATGCGTTATACAAAGGCTTCATAGTATCTGCTGTAGCTTCATTATTAATCCTTTGGCCAGTTACTGATCATGTTATTGGTTTTTCAAACGAATACACAGTAAATGACAAAACTTTTAATGGTAAGGATTTATATTATTGTGGCGTAATTGGTCTTGTAATTACAGGTTTATTAATATGGATAACAGAATATTATACTGGAACAGGATATAGACCTGTCAAGTCAGTGGCTTTATCATCCACAACGGGACATGGAACTAACGTAATTCAAGGATTAGCTGTATCTATGGAGGCAACTGCAATACCTGCTTTAATTATAGTTGCAGGTATTTTAATTACCAATTCAATTGCTGGACTTTTTGGAATTGCTATTGCTGTTACAACAATGTTGGCATTAGCTGGAATGGTTGTGGCTTTAGATGCTTATGGACCAGTAACAGATAATGCAGGTGGTATAGCTGAAATGTCCAATCTTGACAAAAAGGTTAGGAAAACTACTGACGCGTTAGATGCTGTTGGAAATACCACAAAAGCTGTAACCAAAGGTTATGCTATTGGTTCTGCAGGTTTGGGTGCTCTCGTCTTATTTGCAGCCTACACAGAGGATATAAAACATTTTTCCAAAGAGGCAGGATCTGCATTGGAAGGTATAGTGGTAACTTTTGATTTATCAAACCCTTATGTTGTTGTCGGATTATTAATCGGTGGGATGTTACCATACTTATTTGGATCAATGGGGATGCAGGCTGTAGGTAGAGCTGGTAGTGCTGTTGTTGTTGAAGTTAGAAGACAATTTAAAAAATACCCAGGTATAATGAAAAGAAAACAAAAACCTGACTATGCCAAATTAGTCGATTTATTGACAGTTGCTGCAATAAAAGAAATGATTATACCCTCGTTGTTGCCTGTTCTTTCACCAGTGGTATTGTATTTTGTAATACTTTCTATTGGGGGGCAAGTAGCTGCTCTAGCAGCAGTTGGTGCAATGTTACTTGGTGTTATTATAACCGGACTTTTTGTTGCGGTTTCTATGACCGCAGGTGGTGGCGCATGGGATAATGCGAAAAAATATATTGAGGATGGCAACCATGGAGGTAAAGGATCAGAAGCTCATAAAGCTGCAGTAACTGGTGATACAGTTGGAGATCCATATAAAGATACTGCTGGACCAGCCGTAAATCCAATGATTAAAATAACAAATATTGTTGCATTATTATTGTTAGCTGTAATTGCTGGTTAGTTTACCGACCTAATGTTCCTCTTTTTTTACCAAGAGGATCATCAATTTTAGTAATTACTCCAGATAATGCTCTAGATACAAATGACTCTTGATCAGCAATTGTTTTCGTTGTTTTATTTGTAAAAGTAAGTTTATTAAGATCATCTTGATTTAAAAATTCCTTATTAATTAGCATTCCTCTATTATCCACTTCTAATAATAAAACATTATTTGCAATTAATTTTTTTTTTCCGAGTTTTAATAATTTTGAGTTAGATGTTTTTCTTTCTAGATATATCAAAATATCCTCATCAAAATAGCTTGTTGATGATGGTGGACCTAATAAACTTTTTATTTGATTTATATTAGTTTGGTTTATTAATAATTCTTTACTTTTAGCTTTTAAATTATGAATACCGTGATGATTGACAACTTTATTTAATTTACAACTAGTTAATAAAATTGCTAAAATAATCAAAATAATTTTCATGATATGAATTATATACATTTTTATAATAAATTGATTAAATTAACTACAAATAAAACACTTTATAAAAGCCTTAATAAACAAGATAGTTTTAATGATAGGTTGCTAGTTTTTTTATTCCATTTTGCTTTTTTTTTAAAAGTGTTCAAATCTGAAGAAAATGAAAAAAAATTGCAAGAAATATATGATTTTAATTTCAGACAGCTAGAATTAAGTATAAGAGAAATTGGATATGGTGATCAATCTATTAATAAAAAAATGAAAGATTATATTAATGTTTTTCATGCTATTGTTTCTGACATCCATTTTTGGGATAATTTAGAAGATATCAAAAAGAGAGAAATTATATCTAAATTTTTGGAAAATTTTAAAAATATTGAGGAATTAGTTGATTATTTTGATAATTATTATTTGAATTTATCAAAAAATACTTTGAATTCTTATTTAAAAAGTGTAATTAACCCGTAATTATGGCAGTTCCAAAACGTAAACAAACTCCTTCAAGGACAGGAATGAGAAGAGCCAAAAATATGAAATTTTTGGCTAAAAATGTTGTTGAGGATAAAAAATCAGGTGAATATAGATTATCTCACCATTTAGATTTAAAAACTGGCATGTATAAAGGCCGTCAAGTTATAGACCCCAAAGATTAAATAATTTAATATTAAGTAATGGCTGATTTGATAAAAATTGCAGTTGATGCAATGGGTGGAGATAATTCTCCTAAAAAAATTATAGATGGTATTATTCACAATAACAAAAATAATAGAGGAAATTTTTTCAAAATTTTTGGTGACAGAAATAAGATTAATTTATTAATTAAAGAAAAAATTGACAGTCAGTATTATGAGATAATTCATACAGAAAATTTTGTTTTGAGCACAGATAGTCCTTTAGAGGCAGCCAAAAAAGGGAAAGATACCAGCATGTGGTTAGCAATAGAAAGTGTTAAAAAAAAAGAGGCAGATATAGTTATTTCTGCAGGTAACACTGGAGCCTTATTAGTAATTGCAAAATTAAATCTTAAGATGATCCAAGACATTGATAAGCCTGCATTATCAGCTTTATGGCCCAATAAGAATGGAATGAGTGTTGTTTTGGATTTAGGTGCTAATATTGAATGCAGCTCTAAAAATCTATTTGATTTTTCAATTATGGGTGCATCTCTTTACACATCTTTATACCCAGATGAGAAACCAAATATTGGTTTATTAAATATAGGTTCAGAAGAACTTAAAGGAAATGAAGCTATCAAAGAAACATTTAAAATATTGAATGACAGAAAATCAGAAAATTATGATTTTGCCGGATATATTGAAGGTAATCAAATTATGGATGGTAAAATAAATGTAATAATTTCTGACGGATTTACTGGAAATATAGCTTTAAAAACAGCAGAGGGAACTGCAAATTTTATTGTTAAAGAATTAAAAAAAGCAATGACTGGTTCTTTTATAGGAAAAATTTCTTCTTTATTAAATTATTATAATTTGAAAAAATTCAAAAAAAGACTAGATCCTAGACTATATAATGGTGCCATTTTTTTAGGTTTAGACTCACCAGTTGTGAAAAGTCATGGTGGTACAGATTTTATTGGATTTTCAAATTCTTTAGAGGTTTGCAATAAGATTGTTAAAGGAAATTTGATAGAAAAAATAAAGTTTAATATTTAAAAATGAGAATAAATTTAACTAAAAAAGACTTAATAAACCAAATTTATATGCAATTAGGTTTTTCAAAACTAGTATCTGAAAATCTTATTAATGATTTTCTTTCAACAGTTATACTTAACCTTAAGGTGGAAAAAAAAATCAAATTATCTGGCTTTGGAACTTTTTCTATAAGAAGAAAAAAATCAAGAATTGGCAGAAATCCTAAAACTAAAGAACCGAAAGTTATTTCGAGTAGAGATGTTGTTTTATTTAAACCTTCAAAAGAATTTAAGGAATTTATTAATAATAAAAATGACTGATAAATCTGAGAAAGCTTATAAAACAATAGGGGAAGTAGCTGAAATTTTAAAATTAAAGTCAAAAAATAAGGGAGTTTTTTCAACTCACACTATTAGATTTTGGGAAACACAGTTCAAGCAAGTTAAACCAAAATTACTAAATTCCAATAGAAGATATTACGATCAAAAAACTATCAATATACTAAAAAAAATAAAATTCCTTCTTAAGGACCAAGGTATAACAATTAATGGAGTTAAAAAAATCTTGGATAACCCAAGTAATAACGATACTTTAAATCTTGACGAAATTTCAAATAATTCTATAAGGGCAGATGTTTTTAAAAATAAAGTTTTAAAAATTTCTAAAATTGTTAAAAATTTAAAAAATTATAAGTAATGGCAAAAAAAACACACGTAAAAATTAGATTGGTTCCTGAAAGTAAACCAGATAGTTCATTTTTTTATTATGTTAAAAAACCAGCAAGTGGTGAAAAAGCAAAAGTAAAACTTTCAGCACGTAAATACAATCCGAGTACCCGAAAACATGAAGTTTTTGTTGAAAAAAAACTTCCACCTCACAGTAAATAATTATTTTTTTTTAAAATTTCTTTTTTCGTAATCAATATATGACCAAATCATATTTTTCCATATACGGTTAGTAATCTTAGGATCTATTTTATTTGCAATAGATTTTTTTTTTATATTTCTTAAAATCATTTTAATCCTTTTATTATCCACAATTTCTTTTTTTTTATCCTTTAGTTTTAAAACGTGATTTACAAGGTTTGTTCTTTCTTTTATTAATTTGATTAATGAATTATCTAATTTATCTAGCTTCGATCTTATTTTATTAAGTTTTTTTCTTTTTAAAGGCGACATTTATATATTTGGATAATATAAAAATTATTATATTTATCCCCAGATGTATACAATTAATACAAAAATAAATAATCAGTTATCAATTTGGTTAATTATGATGTTTTGGATTATATCTTTTATGATAATAGTTGGTGGCTTAACAAGACTTACCGACTCAGGTCTTTCAATAACAGAGTGGGAATTATTTTCCGGATTTTTTCCACCTCTTAATCAAAATGATTGGATTGTTTATTTTAATCTTTATAAACAAATTCCTGAATTTAAGTTACAAAACTACAATATGACTTTAAGTGAGTTTAAGGTTATTTTTTGGTGGGAATGGGCTCACAGGTTTCTTGGAAGATTGATAGGTCTTGGATTCTTAATACCACTTATCTATTTTTCATTTAAGATTAAGTTTGTTAAATTATTAAATCTATATTTCATTTTTTTTCTCATATGTCTTCAAGGTTTCATTGGCTGGTATATGGTTAGTAGTGGATTAGTTGATGGAGTAGATGTAAGTCACTTTAGGTTATCTGTACATTTGCTTATTGCTTTTTTTATTTTGTCTTTAATTTTTTGGAATTATCTAAAAATTAATGTATCAAGAAATACAACAATCAAACTGAATACATTTATTCCTTTATTATTCTTAATCCTAATTTTTTTACAAATTTCAATTGGTGCTTTCGTTTCTGGTATGGACGCAGGAAAAATCTATAATTCATGGCCTTTGATGGGTAATTCATATTTTCCTGATGATAATAATTTTAATAATCTATTTGAAGTTGCAGCTTTAAGTGATCCCTCATTAGTACAATTTATTCATCGTAATTTAGCTTACTTGATAGGAATTTTTTATATTTTAATTTTCTATAAGATTTATAGAAATAAGATGTATGATTTATATAAATCTATTAATTATTTGGGAATATTTATAATTCTTCAGATTATATTGGGTATTTTAACAGTCTTATATGGTGCACAGATTTATGTTGCATCTCTGCACCAAATAAGTTCAATTTTTTTAGTTAGCTCAAGTATTTATTTTTTTTATATAAATACAAAATTCAACTAACAGCTTTTAAACTTCCTTTCGATGACTTGTTTAAGGCTTGATCTAAATCATCAATAATATCATCAATGTGCTCAATACCTATACAAAGTCTTACATAACTCTGAGTCACACCTGATGCTGCTAACTCTTTTTCGTTTAATTGACTATGAGTAGTACTAGCAGGGTGTATAGCTAAACTTCTTGCATCACCAATGTTTGCTACATGATAGAACATTTTTAGAGACTCAATAAATTTTTTCCCAGCTTCAATGCCACCTTTAAGTTCAATACCAATCATTGGTCCATTTCCACCTTTAAGATATTGTTTAGCTCTATCAGCAATTTTCTTTTCATGTTCTGTTGAATATATAACTTTAGTAACCTCTTTATGTTTTTTTAAGAAATTAACTACTTTTTCAGCATTTTCGCAATGTTGTTTCATCCTTAGAGCTACTGTTTCAAGACCTTGGATTATTGCAAAAGCATTATCTGGTGCTAAAGCTGAACCTAGATCTCTAAGCAAACAAACTCTTGCTCTTACTGCAAAAGGTACATTAGCCCCAGTTAATTCTGGTACAGCTTTTCCCCAAACTACACCTCCATAACTTGCATCAGGCTCATTAAATAAAGGTTGTCTTTTAGGATCTGCAGTCCAGTCAAAGTTACCACTATCAACTATGCTCCCAGCAACAGCAGTTCCATGTCCTCCAATATATTTTGTTAATGAATGGATAACTACAGCCGCTCCATGTTCTATTGGTTTACATATTACTGGTGCAGCAGTATTATCCATTATTAGTGGAATATTGTATTTTTTTCCAATATCAGAAACTTCTTTGATAGGGAACACTCTCAAATATGGATTAGGTAATGTTTCACCATAAAAAGCTCTGGTCTTACTATCTATTGCCTTTTCAAAGTTTTTAGGATCACTTGGATCGGCATATCTAATTTCTATTCCTAGTTTACTCAATGTGTGTGTAAATAATGAAACTGTTCCACCGTAAAGATCCGTAGAACTAACAATATTATCACCTGATTGAGCAACATTTAGAACTGCAAAACTTGAAGCGGTTTGTCCAGATGAAACTGTTACACAAGATAATCCACCTTCCAATGCTGCAATTCTTTTTTCCAAAACATCATTAGTAGGATTCATTATTCTGGTGTAGATATTTCCAAATTCTTTTAATGCGAACAAATTTGCTGCATGTTCAGTATTTTGAAATTGATATGATGTTGTTCTATATATTGGCACAGCAACAGCATTAGTTGCTGGGTCACTTCTGTAATCACCACCATGTATGGCAATGGTTTCAGGATTATTTCTTTTTTTACTCATTTTACTCCTTTTTTAGTGCTTTAGCTTTATGCAAGGCGCACAATACAGTTCAAATGCCTACCGAGTTTGTTTGATAGTTTCCTTTTTAGCTGTTAGCCCGCAATAGGAACAAATCAGCAGTATGAATATAACAAAAAAAAGGCTTAAAACAATATAAATATCAATTTGACTTTGATCTTATTAATAGTATTAATCCTCGCACAATGACAAAATTCCTTAAAAAAGATCAATTATCGTCTAATTGGTATGAAATAGATGCTAAAAATGCAGTGGTAGGCAGACTAGCAACTGTAATATCAAAGATCATTAGAGGTAAAAATAAAACAACTTTTACACCACATATGGACGACGGAGATTTTGTAGTTGTTAAAAATATCGAACAAATCAAATTTACCGGAAATAAATTTCAAAATAAAAAATATTATCGACACACAGGTCATCCCGGTGGAATAAAAGAGACTACACCTGAAAATCTTGCTAAAAAAAAACCAGGTGAAACTTTAAAACTTGCAGTAAAAAGAATGCTTCCAGGTGGTGTGTTAGGAAAAAAACAACTTACTAAATTAAAAATATATGTCGGAAATGATCACCCACATTCAGCCCAAAATCCTCAAGTTATACAATTGAATAAGCTAAACTCTAAAAATATAGCACGAAATTGAGATGGAAAATACTCAAACATCATCAAAAGCCCCAAAAATAAAGCTGGACTTCAAAGATAGTAAGTATGCTACTGGAAGAAGAAAAACCTCCATAGCTAAAGTTTGGTTAAAAAAAGGTTCAGGCAAAATTTACGTAAATGGTAAACTTTTTAGCGATTATTTTTCGAGTGATAATCATAAAATGCAAATAGTAAGACCTTTTGAACTTATAAATCAAGCAACAGAATATGACGTAAAGTGTAGAGTAAAAGGTGGGGGTCCGACAGGACAAGCAGGAGCAATGGTGCACGGTATTTCCAAAGCTTTAGTTTTATTTGATGAAAAATTGAAATCTACACTTAAAACCGAAAAAATGACCACCCGAGACTCCAGGTCTGTTGAAAGAAAAAAACCTGGACGTAAAAAAGCTAGAAGAAGCTTTCAATTTTCTAAAAGATAATTTTTTTTTAACTTTTAACTGTTATAATATTAAATGCCTAAGCTTAATGTACTAATTGCTGGATCAACTGGATATATTGGTGTTCAATTAATTAAGTTATTAATTAAACACAAGAATATTAATATAAAGTATCTATGTGGTAATTCTTCTGTTGGGAAAAAAATCTCATCTTATGATACTTCGTTAAAATCAAAAACGTTACCAAGAATTACTAAATATAATAAAAAATATTTAAGTTATGTTGATATTATATTTACTGCTTTACCAAATGGGGAAGCTCAATTAATTTCAAAAGATTTATTAAAAAAAAATACTTTAATTGATCTAGCTGCAGATTTTAGACTAAAAAAAGGTTCAGATTATCTAAAATGGTATAAACAAAAACATAAAGCGTTAAGTAATATAAAAAAAAGTATTTATGCTTTACCTGAAA
>CABYYA010000002.1 GCA_902523125.1 uncultured Pelagibacteraceae bacterium
ATTACAACCCTTAAAAAGATTCAATTTGGATGCAGCAATAATTTTTTCTGATATCTTAATGTTACCATACGGTTTAAATCAAATTGTTGAATTTAAAAAAAATGTAGGTCCATTACTTGGTAAATTAGACTTAAAAGAAATTTCAAATATTGAAGAAGTCGAATTTGTAAAAAAACTATCCCCTGTTTATGAATTAATTAAATCAGTTAGTAACTCTAAATTTACTAAAAATAAAACTACTATAGGCTTTGTTGGAGCACCATGGACTTTATTAGTTTATATGATAAATAAAAAGTCACCAAAGTTAAGTTTAAATGAAAATTTTTTTGAAGATAAATATTTAATTGGTAAAGTTCTTAAAATTTTAGATAAATTTATAAAAATACACATTAAAAATCAGATCGATAGTGGTGCCCAGATAATTCAAATTTTTGATAGTTGGGCTGGTCTGTTAAAAGAAAAAGATTTACCTTATTACATTTATGATCCCACCTTAAGCTTAGTTAATTATACTAAATCTCTAAATGTGCCCGTTATCTGCTTTCCAAAAGGTATTAAAAATTACAAAAATTATTGTGAAATTATTAAACCAGACACAATTTGCATTGATTATGAGGTTGATCCGGTAAAAATTAATAAAGAAATAAAAATTCCTGTTCAAGGTGGAATGGACCCAAAGGTTTTGCTCTCCAACAAAGAAAACTTAAAAAAAGAAACAACGAAATATTTAAATATATTTAAAGATCATCCATATATATTTAACTTAGGACATGGAGTTCTTCCAGAAACAGATCCTAATATGATGGACTACTTAGTAAAAACTGTGAAGGATTATTAATGGAAAAAAAAATAGAACACCCGCCAGTTAATTTCGGAAAAACTGGAGTTTTAATTGTTAATCTTGGAACCCCTGATTCAACAAGCTGGCTTGACATAAGAAAATATCTAAAAGAATTTTTATCGGATAGGAGAGTAATTGAAGTTAACCCGATAATTTGGCAAATCATTTTAAATGTTTTTATATTAACATTTCGGCCATCCAAAACAGCTAAGGCTTATAAGGAAATTTGGATGAAAGACAAAAACATTTCTCCTCTTTTACATTACACCCAAAAGCAAGCAGAAAAGCTCTCAAACTTAATATCTGAAAAAAACTTAATAGTAGATTATGCTATGAGATATGGAAATCCTAGCATAAGAAGTAAAATTGCAAATCTTCATGAAATGGGCTGTGAAAATTTAATAATTCTCCCCCTTTATCCTCAATACGCTGCGGCAACCACTGCAACCGTCTGTGACGAAGTATACAGAACTCTTATGAAAATGAGGTGGCAACCATCACTAAAAATAGTGCCACATTATGAGTCGGATCCTTTATATATAGAGGCGCTTGTAAATTCTTTGAATAAGAAAATTAAAGAAATAAATTGGAAGCCGGATTTGATATTAGCTTCTTATCATGGAATACCACAAAAATATTTTGATAAAGGTGATCCTTATCATTGTTATTGTCACAAGACTACAAGACTAATATCAGAAAAGTTTACCTCAATTGAAATTAAGACAACATTTCAATCTAGATTTGGTCCTGAGAAATGGCTTCAGCCCTACACAGACAAAACTTTAGAAAATTTACCTAAAAAAGGGAAAAAAAATGTTTTAGCTATATGCCCAGGGTTTTCTTCAGACTGTGTTGAAACTTTAGAAGAAATCCAAATCCAAGGAAAAGAGAGCTTTTTAGATTCTGGAGGAGAAAACTTTGATATGGTGCCGTGTTTGAATGATAATGACGATCACATAGTTTTATTAAAATCTTTAATTCAAAAAAACATCTGATTAATGAACACTTACTTACTTTTTAAATCGTTACATTTGATATCGGTCATTTCTTGGATGGCTGGACTACTATATCTTCCAAGAATTTTCGTTTATCATTCTCAAAACAATACTCAGCCAATTATATCAGATGTATTTAAGGTTATGGAAAGAAAATTATTTTTTTATATCATGACCCCAGCAATGATATTATCTTGGTTATTTGGCTTGTTACTTATCCATGAAATAGGATTTGAAAAACTTGGGCAAACTTGGATGATTTTGAAATTGATATTTGTGGTTATACTCACAATTTATCATTTTTATCTTGGTCGAATTTTAGGACAGTTTAAGTTAGACCTAAATACACATTCACATAAATTTTACCGATTTATAAATGAAATACCTACATTATTGCTTATTTTAATCATATTTGTTGTGATTTTTAAGCCCATCTAGGGTTGAATATATACCAATAGCATATATATTAAGTTCATTATTAAGTCCTTAATAATTTTTAATCATGAATATACAGGAACTAAAACTCAAATCATCCGAACAACTTATTACACAGGCAGAAGAACTTGGTATTGAGAACGCAAGTACTTTAAGAAAACAAGAAATTCTATTTGCAATTCTTAAAAAAGTTGCTGAAAAAGAGGAAATTACAGGGGCTGGTGTTTTACAATTGCTTCAGGATGGATTTGGTTTTTTAAGAGCAATGGAGTCAAACTACCTTCCTGGTCCTGACGATATTTACGTCAGTCCAAGTCAAATAAGAAAATTTGGTTTAAGAACTGGAGATACTGTTGAGGGCCCTGTAAGAGCTCCTAAAGAAGGTGAAAGATATTTTGCTTTATTACAAGTTAGTAAAATTAATTTTGAAGAACCCGATAAATCTAGACACAAAATAGCTTTTGATAACCTAACTCCATTGTATCCAGATAAACAATTAGTTATGGAAGTTGAAATCACAAAGCCAGATAAAAAACAAGATTTAACACCAAGATTGATAGATCTTGTCAGTCCAATTGGAAAAGGTCAAAGATCGATAATTATTTCTCCACCTAAAGCAGGAAAAACTATGATTTTACAAAGTATTGCAAACTCAATTGCTAAAAATTATCCAGAGTGTTATCTGATAGTATTATTAATTGATGAACGTCCAGAAGAAGTGACGGATATGCAAAGAACCGTCAAAGGTGAGGTTATTAGTTCAACTTTTGATGAACCTGCACAAAGACACGTTGCAGTAGCTGAAATGGTAATAGAAAAGGCCAAAAGACTTACAGAACATAAGAAGGATGTGGTAATACTGCTAGACTCAATAACAAGACTAGGTAGAGCTTATAATGCTGTTATACCAAGCTCGGGAAAGGTTTTAACTGGTGGTGTAGATGCTAACGCACTCCAAAGACCCAAAAGATTTTTTGGTGCCGCAAGAAACATAGAGGAAGGCGGATCTTTAACTATCATATCTACAGCCTTGATAGACACTGGAAGTAGGATGGATGAAGTAATTTTTGAGGAATTTAAGGGAACTGGAAATAGCGAGACCGTTTTAGATAGAAAAATTGCAGATAAAAGGATTTATCCTGCTATTGATATAACAAAATCAGGAACTAGAAGAGAAGAATTGTTATTTGATAAAAATGACCTTCAAAAGATGAATGTTTTAAGAAGAATAATTGCCCCAATGGGAACAATGGATGCAATTGAGTTTATTAGTTCTAAGTTAAAAGATACTAAAAACAACTCAGATTTCTTCAATTCAATGAACAAACCTAGCTAATTTAAAGATAGCCAAGTTCTTTTAATTCACTGTTAAGTTCAGTTTCTAACTCTTTTTGAATGTTTTTTGGTAGTGTATTTTGCCAAACATTGTTGGGTCCTTTGTTAAAGAATCTTACTTTTTCACTTTTTCCTTTAACGAAAACGTTTTCTGTAAAATTTCCATTATCTTCAATTTTTTTTAACGCCTCGAAGGAAGTTGATTTTATAACATTTTCTTTTTTGGTAACAGATACCTCGAAATCAACGAAATTTTTAAGAAACGCAATAATTTTATCAATTTCTTGATGTATATTTTTTACCAAGTCCTCATATTTAATAATTAACAAATTTTCATTATCTTTTGTCCAAAACTTATAATGTTCTTTCCATGAGCCAAGATATGTAATTACGTTTCCACCCTTCAACTCAATTTCTTTACCTGGAGAAAGAATTTTTGATGTGAGAAGAAACTTTTTAGACTCTTCAATAGATTTACCGAAGTGATTTGATATGGAGTCAACAAGATTTCTAGGATCTCTAACAATGTAAATTGTAGCTTGTGTACATTCCTTATTAGTAAAAGGATAATTGTCAACTTTACAGTTTAGATGATGTGTTTTGAAAAATTTTATTTTAGTGTCTAAATTAATTCTTTCTTGAGATGTAATCCAATGCTTTTTGATTTCGTGAATATTATTATAATCTTGTGTGAAATATTCTAAAAACCGTCTTTGTGGATATTGGTCAATTTTTTTTATACTAGGAAAATTAAATATTCCATCTTCTGTATAGACTAGAGAAGAAATTACAGACCTAACCCATGTATTTCCACTCTTCGGATATGATGCTACCCAAATAATCATAAAAGTTTATAATTATATAAAATAAAAAACTAAATTATATGACAATTTATGCGTTATCTAGTGGGCCTGGTATTTCAGGCATAGCTGTTGTGAGAATTTCAGGTCCAGATTCCTCAAAGGTTCTAAAATTGCTAACAAAGAATGAATTACCAACTCCAAGAGTGGCCACTCTTCGAAAAATAAACAATATTAACACTTCTGAACTCATTGATGAGGGGTTAATCTTATGGTTTCCTAGCCCTCAGAGCTACACTGGTGAAGATATGGTCGAAATTCATATTCACGGTGGTAAAGCTGTGGTGGAAGCACTTCTAGTTTCTCTCTCAAATATAAAAAGTTGTCGAATTGCAGAACCGGGTGAATTTACAAAGCTAGCTTTTCAAAATGGAAAAATAAATTTGCTCAAAGCTGAGAGTATTGGCGATTTAATATCTGCTGAAACAGAAATTCAAAGAACTCAGGCAATCAAAATTATGAATGGCAAGTCTTCAGTAAAATTTAATCAATTAAGAGAGAAATTATTAAAAATTTTATCTTTTGTTGAGGCTAAAATAGATTTTCCCGAAGAAGATTTGCCGGATGAAAATATTAAACAAATTAAAAAAGATTCTTTTAATGTTATGACAGAAATAAAAAAGATATTAAATGATCATAAAGTGGGAGAAATTATTAGGGAAGGATTTAAAATTGCCATAATAGGCCCAACCAATGCAGGAAAATCAAGCTTGCTAAATAATTTATCAAATAGAGAGGTTGCGATAGTTTCTGAACTAGCTGGTACAACTAGAGATGTTGTTGAAACTCATCTTAATTTAGACGGCTTCCCAGTTATAATTTCTGACACAGCAGGTATTAGAGATTCTAAAGATGAAATTGAAAAAAAAGGAGTTAAGTTATCACTGAAAAAAGCCAAAAATGCTGATTTGAAACTAGTGGTGGTTGATGCTAAAAACATTGATTTTAGTGGATTTTTGAATGATTTATTAAAAAAAAACGCAATTTTAGTTATTAATAAATCAGATCTGTTGAAAGAGGAATTAGACCCTGAAGTTTCTAAATTTAATCACGTTTTGATTTCACTTAAAGACAATCATAATATTGATAAATTAATCTTAAAAATTAAAAACAATTTAAAAACTAAATTTATAACTGAAGAAGATATTTTAATTACAAGGGAAAGGCATAGACAACACTTGCTGCAGTGTGTTGAACACTTAAAAAATTTTTCAGATAAAAATGATAAAAAAGATTTTGATAAAGGAGCCGAGGATTTAAGGTTAGCTACAAGACAATTAGGCATGATTGTTGGAAATGTCGATGTAGAGGAGATATTAGGCAGTATATTCAACGATTTTTGCATTGGAAAGTAATAGTCGTTTTAAGATGTTTTTTATAGGTTTTTTGTCAATTTTTGTTAATAAATAAAGCTAATTTAATAAAAAAAACAGAAATCTTGTAAATATTTTAATCGAATATAAATTTAGCCCATGAAAAAAGATTTAAAATTTGATGTGGTCGTTATCGGCGGTGGTCATGCTGGGTGTGAAGCTGCAGCGGCTTCGGCAAGACTTGGAGCAAACACTGCACTATTTACACATAATAAAAATACGATTGGGGAAATGTCATGCAATCCAGCTATAGGTGGTTTAGGTAAAGGTCACTTAGTCAGAGAAATTGATGCTTTAGATGGTGTTATGGGAGAAGTTGCTGACAAGTCTGGAATACAATTTAGATTGTTAAATAGAAGTAGAGGACCAGCAGTGAGAGGACCGCGAACTCAATCTGATAGATCATTGTATCGAAAATATATGCAAGAAAAACTTGCAAACTACTGTAATTTAAGCATTTTTTCTGATCCTGTAATAAAATTTATTTTTGAAAATAATCAAATAAGTGGATTTATAACGCTTAATGGCAACAAAGTGAGTTGTAACAAGTTAATCCTAACAACAGGCACTTTCTTGAATGGTTTGATACATATAGGTAATGAAAGAATTCCAGCCGGACGATTCAATGAAAAACCGAGTACAGGATTAAGCGAACAGTTAGAAAAGTATGATTTCAAAATTGGAAGATTAAAAACAGGAACACCTCCTAGATTAGATTCTAGAACGATTAATTTTGAAAATTTGGAAAAACAGTTTGCCGATGAAGACCCATATTTTTTTTCTTTTCTGACCAAAAAAAATTCAAACAATCAAGTTTCTTGTTCTATGACTTATACTAATGAAAGAGTTCATAAAATAATCGAAAAGAATTTATCTAAAAGTGCAATGTATTCTGGAAGTATACAAGGTGTCGGTCCGAGATACTGTCCCTCTATTGAGGATAAAATAGTAAAATTCGCTGATAAGACAAGACATCAAATATTTCTAGAGCCTGAGGGTTTAAATGATCACACTATTTACCCAAATGGCATATCCACGTCTCTACCTAAGGTTGTACAATACGAAATACTCAATAATATCAGTGGTTTAGAAAACGTAAAAGTAATTAGACTAGGATATGCTATAGAATACGACTATATTGATCCAAGAGAGCTTTTTTTAACTCTTGAGACAAAAAAAATTAGAAATCTTTATCTCGCTGGTCAAATTAATGGAACTACAGGGTATGAGGAAGCAGCTGCTCAAGGTCTTATAGCAGGAATAAATGCTGCCCTATCCTTGAAAAATATGGAGCCTTTTATTTTAGATAGATCAGATGCTTACATTGGCGTTATGATAGATGACTTAGTTACCAAAGGTGTTGCTGAGCCTTACAGAATGTTTACATCTCGAGCAGAATATAGACTAAGTCTTAGGTCAGATAATGCAGATTTAAGGCTTACCCATAAAGGAATTAAAATTGGTTTAATAGCAGAAAATAGAAAAAAAATCTTTGAGGAGAAATTTAATAAATTAGGCAAAATATCTTTACAAATGTCTAATTTGAACATTTCACCATCTAAGGCAGACAAATTTGGAATTAAAATTGCGAAAGACGGTGTTTTTAGATCAGCAGAGGAAATTCTTACCCAAAAAAGTGTTGATATGACAAAAATTAGGAATATTTGGCCTGAAATCGCTTATTATGGGAATGAAATTGACGAGCAGATTGAGATTAACTCTCATTACAGAGGATATTTAAAGAAACAAAAGGCTGATATTTTAGCTTTTAAACGAGATGAGAATTTATTGATACCAGAGAATATTGATTATGACCAATTTTCAAGCCTTTCTAATGAGGTAAAAGCTAAATTTAAGGAAATAAGGCCAAAAACTATGGGCCAGGCCTTAAGAATTGATGGAATAACTCCGGCGGCTGTATATATTTTGTTGTCACACGTCAAAAGAAAGTCTATTAAGCATATAGCTTAATGGATAACTTAATTTTAAATTCCTACTCTAAAATTTCCAATCTAAATGTTTCACGTGAAACTTGTAATGAGCTAGAGTGTTTAATTTCAATGATACAGAAAAAAAATCAGGAAATTAACATTATAAGCAAAAAAACCTCCGAAAAAGAGGTAATAAGAGAGAGACATATAATTGATTCAGCACAAATTATTGATTTTGTTGATTTAAATTACAATACAACCTCAGATTTAGGCTCAGGGGGCGGAATGCCTGGCTTAATAGTGGCAATAGTGATGAAAAAAATTAAAAATGACATGAAACTAAACCTTTATGAAAAAAGCTATCATAAATGTGTTTTCCTAAAAGAAGTTTCAAAAAAATTAAATTTAAATACAGAAATAATTCAGAAAGATATTTTTTCAATTGAAAATATTGAAACGGGAACAATTATGTCCAGGGCATTTAAACCAATGCCTGTCATTCTAAACTTGGTAAATGAAAACTTTAAAAAATATAAAAATATTATTTTTTTTATGGGAAGTAGTGGAAGAAAAATTCTTAATGAAACTCTTCAAGAGTGGGATTTAGATTACGAAGAAAAAAAAAGTTTAACGAGCAACGACTCATTTATATTAAACATCAAAAAAATTAAAAAAAAGATCTCATGAAAATAATTTCAATTATTAATCAAAAGGGTGGGGTTGGAAAAACAACAACTGTTATCAATTTAGCATCAGCATTATCTCAACTTGGTAAAAAAATTTTAGTAATTGATCTAGACCCCCAAGGTAATGCTACTACAGGATTAGGATTATCCAACAATTCTCAATCTGACCAAACAATTTATGGAATTCTTAATGGTACAATGTCGATTTCAAACGTAATCAAAAAAACAAACTTTCAAAATCTTGATTTAATATCTTCCAATGTAGATCTCTCTGGATTGGAGGTTGAGACGGCTGGTGATAGTGATAGAGCCTTTATACTTAAGGCTAAATTAACCTCGTATTTAAATGATTCTAGAAGATTATATGATTATATTCTCATAGATTGCCCTCCTTCTTTGAGTCTTCTAACTGTAATGGCTTTGGTATCATCTAACTCACTGCTTGTGCCATTACAAACAGAATTTTTTGCTTTAGAAGGACTTACACAGCTTATGAAGACTATTGAGAGAATTAAAACTAACTTGAATCCTGAATTAGAAATTCAAGGCATACTTTTAACTATGTACGATCGAAGAAATAAGCTTTCATCACAGGTTGAACAAGAAGCGAGAGATTATTTCAAAGATAAAGTCTACCAAACGGTGATACCTCGAAATGTAAGATTATCAGAAGCGCCATCTCATGGTATTCCAGTATTGATTTATGACAAAAACTGTCCAGGAAGTAAGTCATATTATAGTTTTACAGATGAGTTCATGGCACAAGAAAATAAGGTTGGGAGCGCAGCGTAATGAATAAAATAAAAAAAGGGCTGGGTAGAGGATTATCTTCCTTAATTGGTGAAACTGAGGTTGAGAATAAAACAAATAACTTAAATTTAACCGTAATTGTTCCAAACAAATATCAACCAAGAAAAAATTTTGATGAGGACAATTTAAATGATTTGGTTAATTCAATAAAAGAACGTGGTGTTATTCAGCCAATCATAGTTAGAAAATCTAATACGGATAACTCTAAATATGAAATTATTGCTGGAGAAAGAAGGTGGTTAGCAGCGCAGAAAGCCGGACTGCATGATATCCCAGCAGTTGTAACAGATGCTGATGATCTTAAATCTTTAGAATTTGCAATTGTTGAAAATGTTCAGAGACATGATCTAAATCCCTTAGAGGAAGCACAAGGCTATAAAAGATTGATAGATGAATTTGCATACGACCAAGATAAAGTATCAAAATTTATAGGTAAGAGCAGAAGCTACATCTCTAACTCATTAAGATTACTTAATTTACCTAAAGAAGTTCTTGATTTTGTAGAACAAAAAAAAATTACAGCTGGTCATGTAAAGATATTAGTAGGACTAGATAATGCTACGTTTTTAGCAAATAAATTTATTGAAAAGAAATTATCTGTTAGACAAGCAGAAAACTTAGTTAAAATATTTAGAAAATCTAAAAAAAAAACTTCCAGTAAAGTGGACCCAAATATTCGAGATTTAGAAAACTCTATATCTGAAAAAATAGGACTCAGTGTTTCTATTAAAAATAATAAAAACAATAAAGGAACAATATCATTTTATTACAAAGAGCTTGATCAATTAAACAAGATAATTGATATAATTAAGTCTGGATATTAGTTTCCTAAAATCTATCTAAAATCATATTGTTAATGATTTGATTAGAAATTTGAGGATTTTTTTTAATTAAACTTTCAGTATTGTTTAGATCTTCAATAAAACTCTCAATAACATTCAATTCCCATATTTTGATCTGTTGCTTGATTATATTTTTATCCTTCCAGAATATTGGAGGTTTAAATGAGTTAATTACTTGATCAATATTACTATTTTCTCTCAAATTTAATCTTAACTTTCTTAGTCTTTTTAACTTGATTAAAAAAGTTCTTAAAATTAAAATATTATCCTCACTAGATTGGATATTTTCATTAAGAATATTGAGAGTTCTTTTTTTATTTTTGCTCAGACAATTATCTACCAACTCTCCAGCACTGTAATTTTCGCTTAGGTTTGTTAGTTTTAAAATATCTTCTAATTCTAATTTTTTATTGTTTTGACTTAGGCTAATAATTTTTTGTAATTCATTTTTAAGATTAATTCTATCACCTTTTGATCTTTCAATGATTAAATTTATGTTTTCAGAAGATAAATTAATCTTATTTTCAAACAAAATTTTCCTTGCGATAGATAAAAGAGTTTGTGGAGTATCTTCGTAAAAAGGAACAATGAGTGCAATCTTTTCTTTTTCAAAATAATTCCTAAGTTTTGATTTCTTATCCAATCTTTTTGCGATCAAAATTATAACAACGTCATTTATATTTGACTCAATTATTTCCTCTATTAAGTTTAATATCTTGTCAGAGACATCAGATATCAAAATTAACTTTTCATTTTCAAAAAAGGACTTGGAATAAATATTTTCTAAAAATATTTGTTTATTTTCAATTATATCTTTTTCAGTATATTTGTAGGTGTTCTCTTTTGTAAATTGTGAAAAATTAGCTTGAATAACATCCTGTTTTTGACCCTCATTCTCACCATAGAATAAATAATAATTTTTTTTATTCTTAAACTTTTCTATTTCATAATATTTAGAGATCATTTTCTAAATTTCTTAAATATATATTAATATCCTGCAGAATTTGAGAAACCATATTTTTTTGAAGGTTTAATCTGTATTGATCGAGTTCAAATTTGTTATTTTTAGAATTAAAAGACATGTCTTTGGCGAATTTTTTTGTAAATTTTTTATTATTAGAATTGTTACTTAAATTTATATCGACTTCTAAAGTCAATTTATAACTAGTAGCATTACCTTTTTTATCTTTTGTGACAACGTCTTCTTTCTTGGTTGAATTTATAGATAAGTCAAAAATGTTATCGGTATCACTATCTCTATATTTATTTAAATTTTTAACTATTTCTCTGTTGATATCTTTATCTCCTGAAAAATTTACTGTGTCGAGTTTGATGTTTAATTTTTGATCTGTTTGATAGATTGGTGTGTAACCACAACTCAATACAAACACAAACATAAAGATATATTTCAAATTTTTCATATTTAATTGATAATAAAATTTATTAATTTTTTTTCTATATAAATTGTTTTTATAATTTCTTTATTATCAAGGTATTTCTTAATTTGTTCGTCTTTTTTAATATTTTCAATTAATGTTTTTTTATCAATTGATTTACTGATCGAGAAAACCTTTCTTTTTTTTCCATTAATTTGAGTTACTATCTTAAATATTTCCTGTTCAAGATATTTTTTATCAATCGTTGGCCATCCCAAGTCTTTTGTTGATATATTTAGTTTCTCAAGACACTCATTTGAAAAATGTGGAACTATTGGGTTAATCGCTTTTAAAATATTTACATAATTTTTATGAAAATTGCTTCCCCAATCCTCTTTATTTGTGTGGTGATTAAAAAAAGAGTGAATTTTATGAACTGATGCAATGGTTACATTGAAACCAAATCTGTTTAAATCATCACCTAGTTTTTTAATAATTTGGTTTGTAAATTTTTCCAATTTATCATCGAATTTTAAGAATTTTGTTTTGTTATTAATAATTTTTTCGTTCAAAGACCATAATTTTTGAATAAATTTAAAAGATGCACTTATACCAGTATCCGACCATTGTATGTCTTTCTCTGGTGGACTGTCAGATAAAATAAATAATCTTACAGCATCTGCTCCATACATCTTAATTATTTTTTCTGGATCAATAGTATTTTTTTTTGACTTTGACATTGATTCTGATGGACCAACCACAACTTTTTCAGTTGGATTATTAATTAGGAAGTAGTTTTTGCCATCTTTACTGGAAACATCATCAGGATAAATCCAATTGCTATTTTTATCTTTATAAGTCTCATGACAAACCATACCCTGGGTAAATAAACCCTCAAATGGCTCTTTTAAATTTGTATCCTTGTTATTTAAGCTTATAGCTCTCATAAAAAAACGAGAATAAAGAAGATGCAATATTGCATGTTCAACGCCACCAATATATTGATCAACAGGCATCCAATAATCTAATTCGTTTTTATCAAAAGGTTCTTTAATATTTTGTGCAGAGCAAAATCTTAAATAATACCAAGAGGAGTCTACAAAAGTATCTAAAGTATCTGTTTCACGTTTACATTTTTTTCCATTAATCTCTACCTCTTTCCACTTCTCCTGTGTGTCAAGTGGATTGCCGTTAGTATTAAGATCTATATCTTCTGGAAGTTCAACTGGCAATTCTTTCTCTGGAATTTTTACAACTTTGTTATTTTCATCATAGGCTATCGGAATAGGACATCCCCAATATCTCTGTCTTGAAATTCCCCAATCTTTTAATCTAAAATTTGTTTTTCGTTTACCTAATTTTTTGTCTTCAAGAACTTTTATTGCTTCATTTATTGATTCATCTGGAACATTTAAATTATTTAAAAATTTAGAGTTAACAATTACACCAGGACCAGAATATGCTTCATCCTCAACTTTATAAGTGTCATCTTTATCAATAGGTCTAACAACTGTTTTAATTTCAAGTTTATATTTTTTTGCAAAATCAAAATCCCTTTGGTCGTGAGCAGGACACCCAAATACTGCACCAAATCCATAGTCCATTAAAACAAAGTTTGCAAAAAAAACAGGAACTTTTGTTCCATTTTCAAACGGATTAATAGCGGTTAGCTCAGTTTTAAACCCCATTTTTGTTGCTTGCGCAATAGACTCTTCAGTAGTTCCTGTTTTTGAACACTCTTTTTTAAACTTCTGAAAATCCTCATTTTTATCATAATATTTGGAAAGAGGATGATCTACTGATAATGCTAAAAAAGAAAAACCAAATAGGGTATCTGGTCTTGTTGTATAACATTTGATTGATTTTATGTGTTCTGAACCTTCTACTTTAAAATCAATTTCGCACCCAAATGATTTACCAATCCAATTTTTTTGCATTGTTTTAACTTTATCTGGCCAATCATTTAGAGTTTCTAAACTATTCAATAGTTCTTCAGAAAAATGAGAAATTTTAAAAAACCATTGATTAAGTTTTTTTCTTTCAACTATTGCTCCAGATCTCCAACCTTTCCCATCAATAACTTGCTCATTAGCTAGCACAGTTTTGTCAACTGGATCCCAATTTACATAACTTTCTTTTCTATAAACTAAACCTTTGTCATAAAGATCTAAAAATATTTTTTGTTGATGTTTAAAGTAATCTGGTGAACATGTCGAAATTTCTCTATCCCAATCAATAGACAGACCCAACATTTTTAGTTGGGATTTCATAACTTTAATATTTGTTTCTGTCCATGTTTTAGGGTTTAAATTATTTTGTTTAGCTGCATTCTCTGCAGGCATTCCAAATGAGTCCCATCCCATTGGATGCAAAACATTAAATCCCTTTAAAGTTTTATATCTTGAAAGCACATCCCCAATTGTATAATTTCTCACGTGACCCATGTGGATTTTTCCAGAGGGATATGGAAACATCTCTAGACAATAAAATTTCTTTTTATTTTTATCTATGTTTGATTTGAAAGATTTGTTTTTATCCCAAAATCTTTGCCATTTATCTTCGACTAGCTTGAAATTGTACCGTTCCACAATAATTGAATCATTAAAATTTATTTTTTATTTCTTTTTTTTCCTACTGTCACCTTGTTTAGGATCTCCAATTATATAGGGGTTTTCTTTAATATTTTTATCAATCACTTCTTTTTGATATTTTGTAGCTTTTTTAAGTATGCTTAAGTTAAGATCCGCAACTAAATCATTATTACTTTTACTAATTGAACAATTAGTTAAATTATTAGAACATTTTTTTAAGTAAACATTTATATCTAAAGCATCTGACCTTATTTCATTTGTTAAAAATCTTACAGAAATTTTAACAGACTCATTAGATGAATTATTTTCGCTATACCAATCAGTAATTACTATGCCACCACTATAGTTCGCAGAAGCCAAAGGCATGAAGTCCAAAGTATCAAGTGTGGCGCGCCACAAAGGATTTGCGCTAGCGAACTCATAGTTCGTCCCTTCTTTGGAACCACCCATTACTCTAAAACCACGTCCCTCATTAATATTTTTTTCCACTCTTTTTCTTGGATCTGGAGGAAAATCTTTAGCACTCACTTTCTTTGGCTTTAGAGCTTCACAACCAGTTTGTGTTAAGAGGATTAATATTGACAATAAAAATAAAATATTTTTCTTCAATCCAATCATTTTGAGCATAAACCTTCTTAACATAAAATTTGATGTTTAAAATTAGATTGTGATTATATCACTCAAAAAGCGGTAAAATACATGCTAAAAGTGATGTAAAAATACAACACTGATGAAAATTTTTTATCAAAAATACATTAATTTATAATGAATTGACTGTTTTTTGCTAAAAGTACCCTGTTTATAATTAATTATAAAAAGGAGTAAATTTATGAACAATTTAAAAAAAGTAGGATTAACTGCTTTAGCTACTACTTTAGCTACTTCAGCATCAGTTGCTGGCGAGCTAAGTGTATCAGGTGGTGCAGCTTTATCTTACACAGGTCTTAGTACCAACTCAGCTGTAAATCCATGGGCAATGGGTGACAGCGTTAAGTTCAATGGTGGTGGAGACTTAGACAATGGTATGACTGTATCAGTTTACTATGAATTAGATGGTGGTACTTATGATGACTACAATCTAAAATTAGGTATGGGTGATATGGGTACATTATCATTCTCAGGTAACTCAAGTTCTGGAAGTGGTGTTGACAAACTAAAAGACATCGTTCCAAATGCTTACACTCCAGTTTATGAATCAACAGACAGTGTTGACAGTGGTTTAATTGATGCTTCAGGTAACAATCAAGCTGGTCAGTGGGGTTATGACATTACTGTAGGTGGTGCAGCATTATCGGCATCTTACAACCCAGAGCCAGGAACAGACAATAAGGAAGCTGAAACTGGTTTTGCTATTGTTTACAGTGGCTTAATGGATGGTTTAGAGTTAAGTGCTGGTTACTACGATGATGGTGATGAAGCAGAAAACGACACTTTAGGTGTTAAATACACTATGGGTGCACTGACTGCTGCTTACCAAATGACAAAAGTAGACTACGCTGCGACTGGATCAACTGACCAAGATGCAACACATGTTGGTGTATCTATAGCAATTAATGATCAGTTATCTGTATCAGCTGGTCAACAAAGTATCGAGTTTGATGGTACTGCAGAAGATGAGAAAAACTCAGGAATTATGGCATCATACACTATGGGATCAATCTCAATGGGTGGTGGTTTCAACAAACTTGAGAACAAAAATGGTGCAAGTGCATCAAAGGATATTGAAGCTTCTATCTTTAATATCTCGTTTGCATTCTAATCATTTGATTAGTTAATTTTATTAAGGTCCCTAGAAATAGGGGCCTTTTTTTTTACTCAAAATAAGAAATACCTGCAAAACCAAAAGGTTTGATCATATTAAGTTTTTTTATATTTTTATTATTAATACCCCCCAATGAAATATCCTTCATTTTTGTTATTTCCCTAAGTTTTAAATATTTATAGATATTTAATTGTTTATTAGTTTTTTCTTTGAATAAAGGGGATAAAAAAATTTCCTCAATATTTTGAAGTTCTTTTATTTTAATTTCTCTAAGATTATGTCCTGATCCTAAAATTTTAAATTTTTTTTTAAATTTATTATTTCTTAAATTTAAATTTCTATTAGTAGATGAAATGTAAACTCCATCGGCGTTTATTCTCTTAGCTAATTTGACGTTATTACTGATATAAAAACTCCTCTGATTTTTTTTACAGAAATCGCGTAACTTTATTAGAGTATTTATTGGGGTTTCTTTATCTTTATTTCTCCATATAAAGGATATATTTTTGTTTAAATTAATTAAGTGTTTTTGATTAAACTCATTTATAAAATAGTATTTTTTTAATTTATTAATATGCATTATACTGAAACTAATTTAATCGATATCAACAATAAAATTAAGAATAAAATTAATCTATTATCCTTGGATCAATATAATCCAAAAGTGATTGCTGTATCAAAAACTTTTAAAGAGCAAGATATTTTGCCGTTATTAGACTATGGGCATCGTGATTTTGGTGAGAATAAAGTTCAAGAGGCTTTACTAAAGTGGCCAAATCTTAAAGAAAAATATAAAAACGTGAAATTACACATGTTAGGAAAGCTACAAACAAACAAAGCTAAGTTTGCAGTTGAAATATTTGATTACATACATTCTTTGGACAATCTCAAGCTTGCTAATAAATTAGCAAATGAAATTCATAATAAAAATAAAAAGATTAAAATCTTTATTCAAATTAATTTAGGTGGAGAAGAACAAAAATCCGGAATAGCACCTAATGATTTAGAAATGTTTTATAAAAGTTGTTTATCACTGAAATTAAATGTTGTAGGAACTATGTGCATTCCACCGGAAGGTCAAGATCCAAAACTATTTTTTAAAGATCTGCTTATTTTGAATAATAAAATTAAACTTTCTGAGATTAGCATGGGTATGACCAATGATTATTTGGATGCTCTAGAATATAAATCAACATTTTTAAGAATTGGAACAGGTATTTTTGGTAAAAGAACTAACTAATTTTGATTTTAGTTTTTTTGTTGATTAATTTGGTTAAGATTAAAAAATCTTTTTTAAATATCGTAACACATCCTTTTGTCGGTAAATAATTTTTTGTCAAATGTAAAAAAATAGCACTTCCCTTAAGTTTAATAGGATTTTTATAATTATATTTTATTAAAATTAAAAGATCATATTTATAATCTTTACGATACAATTTTTCATAGCTTATTTTAAGATTTTTTTTTATTTTTATTTGTTTATTATAGAATCTACTATTTGGATCATCACACCACCCCATATTTTTTTTTATAGGTATTGATCTGAGTTTTGTAATAGGTTTTTGAATTCTGTCTGCCCTATAATAAATATTACCTAAATTAAATTTACCTTTCGGTGTTGCAAGGTCACCTTCAAATTTTTTTTTGGTAAATCCATTTTTTCCAACAGAACACCTAAATTTGAAATCATCAATTAAAAGTGTATCTTTATTTTTGATTATAATTATCATATTTTAAATAAATGAATTCTAGAATATTAATAATACATGAATATCAAATTTTATACCAAGTATTAAATGAAATTAGTGAAAGCTTAAATTTTGACATCATTCAATGTAATAAGAAAGATTTCAAAGAATTTAATTATGATCTAAAAAATAATTATTTGATTATTTCAAAAAAAAAAATTGAAGGAATTAAGAATAATCTAATTTTGGATAACCTTCCAGTTAAATTTGAAAAGCTTATTGAAACTATAAATATTAAGTTTTTAAAAAATAAATTTTTAGATCAATCACATATAAAAATTGGTGAATATAATTTAGATTTAAATTCCAGAAAAATTTCACTTGGAAATAAAAGTTTAAATTTAACTGAGAGAGAATCAAATTTATTGATTTTTATTAAAGAAAAAAAGAATGTGACGGTTAAAGAATTGCAAAAAATGGTATGGGATTATGCATCAGATTTGGACACACATACCGTTGAAACACATATTTATAGATTAAGGAAGAAGATGAAAGAAACTTTTGGAAATGAAAGTTTTATATTAAACACCAGTAATGGTTATTATATAGATTAGCCATTAAATTCTTGCACCAATTTTTTGAATAATCTTTGATGATAACTCTGTTCCTTTAATCAAACATTCTTTAACATTTAATTGGTTAATTACACCATGAAGATATCCCGCGGCGAATAAATCCCCAGCTCCAGTTAAATCTTTTACTTTTAAATTAGATTTAGCATTGACCTCCACAACTTGATCCTCGTTTATAGAAACTGCACCTTTTTCACCCCTAGTAATTATAATATTTCTTTTAATTTGTTTTGAGAACGATACGGCTTCTTCAAATGTTTTTGCGTCAATTAAAGATAATATTTCTTGTTCGTTTGCAAAAATAATATCTAATTTATTCTTAACCAATTCCATAAAATGTGGTTTATGTCTCTCTACACAAAAAAGATCCGATAACGACATAGCAACTTTTTTTGAGTGTGCGATTGCTTTATCAAAAGCTTTCTTTGGATCACCTTCATCCCACAAGTAACCCTCTAAAAAAACTATCTCTGCATTTTTTATATCTTCCTCTTTAATATCATTATCATTAATCTTTCCAGCAGTTCCAAGAAATGTGCACATTGTTCTTTCAGAGTCAGGTGTTATTAAAATTAAACAAGATCCAGTAGGCATTTCTTCTTGTTTTTTTTTATATAAGTATTTTACTTTTTCTTTTTTTAAACCATTCTCATATTTATGACCAAGTTCGTCATCGCAAACTTTTCCAATAAATCCAGCTTGGTTTCCTAATTGAGATAAGCCAACAATTGAATTAGCTACAGATCCGCCTGAAATAGTTTCCTCAATTTTTAGGGATGTAAGTAATTTTCTAAATTCTGCTTCATTTATTAATTTCATAGTGCTCTTTGTCAATAAATGTTGTGTTAAAAATTCATCTGAAACTTTACAGAGCACATCAACAATAGCGTTTCCAATACCTAATATTTTCATTATGGTTTTTTTGCGATAAATGGTTTTTTTCGATTAGGATAGCAAGAAGTACAAATTTTACAACTTAATCCATAACAATCTCTTGCTTTACAATATTCCCTACCGTAATAAATTATTTGTAAATGTAATTTGTTCCAATATTTTTTAGGAAATAATTTTTTTAAATCATTTTCTGTTTGAACAACATTTTTTCCATTTGTTAACCCCCATCTCTGAGCTAATCTATGGATATGGGTATCAATAGGAAAAGCAGGATGACCAAAACCTTGGGACATGACTACACTAGCAGTTTTATGGCCTACGCCTGGTAATTTTTCAAGTTCCTCAAAAGTCTTGGGTACTTTACCTTTGTAATCTTTGACCAATATTTTTGACAAATTATAAATACACTTTGCTTTAATTCTGAAAATACCAATTCTTTTTATTAAAGTTTCTATTTTTTTTCTTCCTAAGTTAACAAAGTGCTCTGGTTTGTGATATTTTGGATAAATACTTTTAGTTACATTATTTACATTTACATCTGTGCATTGAGCAGAAAGAAGAACAGATATTAATAGAGTAAATACATTTCGACTTTTAAGAGGGACTTTGATACTTGGATATGTTTTATTTAGTATCTTTAATATTATTTTTGCTCTTTGGATTTCATTCATTATTTGAAATTCATCAAGTCTCTCATCGAGTATAAGCCAGGCTTTTTCTTTATTAACCAATTAGCAGCTGCAAGCGCACCCTCGGAATAAAGTGCTCTATCAAATGCCTCATGATTAAGTTTTAATATTTCTTTCCCACTGGAAAATAAAACCTCATGTTCACCAATAATCTTACCTTTTCTAATTGAATTAAAATTTATTTTTTTTCCATAAGGAAATTTTTTTTTATTAAGATATCTCTTACCCATAATTTCGTAAAAATTTTTGTTTTTTCCTATCGCAATACCCTGACCCAACATTAGTGCCGTACCAGAAGGGTGATCTTTTTTATATTTATGATGAGCTTCAAAAACTTTACTTAGAAAATTATTACCTAGAGACTTGGATGTAATCTCAGTTAAATACATCAAAAGATTAATTCCAAGACTCATATTTCCTGCTTTAAGAATTGGAATTTTTTTAGAAATTTTTTTTATTATATTTTCCTCTTTTAAGGTGAAACCTGTGGTCCCAATTATCACTCTTTTTTTTTGTTTGGCAGCAATATTAAGAACTTCAAGAGTACATTTTGGAACTGTAAAATCTATTATAACGTCACTTTTTTTAAACGTTTCGGAGCTATTTAATTTTGGTAAAATACCGATGATTTTTTTTTTTTGTAACTTATTTTCCGTGAGACTATTAATTTTAAATCTTTTATCTTTACTTGCGGATTTGATTAATTGCTGTCCCATTCTACCCAGACATCCTGTAATTGTTAAATTTATTTTTTTAGTTTTCATATTGAAAGAATTTTAAATCATTTCTGTAATATTTGTTCATCTTTTTTATCATGCTTTCATCAAGATTTTTTTTCCAGTCATTTTCTGGTCCTTGATAAAAAAATTTTATTTTTTTATTGTCTTTCAAAGAATATACGTTTTCACCAAACTTACCTTCATTTTCTATTTTTTGTAGGCTCTTAAAATTAGTCGTGCTAATTGCATTATTGAGTTTTTTTTGATCAACATTATTATCAAATCTCATTAAATTATTGACAAAAACTGTTAATTTTTCAAAAGTTTGAGCTGGATTTTTAACCATGTCTTCGTATCTAATCGTTAATTTTCTAAGAGACTTGTTACTTAACCAAGATTGGTAATTAATTCTCCATGAGTTAACAATATTGGTTTTTGCGTAGTTTTTTAGATGAGGATAATCTTCTAAAACCTTATTTTCATCTTGCATGAACTTTAACGCTTTGTCATATGAGTTTAAATCGTTATGATTTTTGACTGAAGTTATTACATTTCTAGGATCTCTAATTATATAGATGACTCCTAGAGAATATTCAGGTTTAGTGAAATCGTTTCCAAAGGCGGTAATTAAAGAATTGTGAGTCTTTAAAAATTTTACTTTTTTTTGATCACAAATATCTTTTTGTGAGGTTTCCCAATGCTTATGAATTTCCCCCTGTCTAACCTTTTCTTTAAAAAATTGTTTATTTGGATAATCCTCAATTAAATTTAATTTGTTTATGTCAAAAATTCCATTTTCACAAAAATAGTAAGCAGTTAAAAAAGATCTGACCCAAGTATTTCCACTTTTTGGGTATGAAGCAATCCAAATAATCATATTTGTTTAATAAACTAGGTATTAATTATTTCAACTTAAATATTTTATGATGAACTATTGTTGAATATTTTAACTTTTCCAAAAATCTTTTGCCTTTTGAAAAAATTTTTTGATACCTGGATTAGATTTATCATTTTCTATTTCTCTAAATTTCTCTAAAAGATTTCTTTGTTCTTTATTTAAATATACTGGAACTTCTGTTTTAATTTGTACATATAAATCTCCATAATCTCCTCTACGCATAAAAGGCATACCTTTACCCTTCAGTCTAAATTGTTTGCCATCTTGGGTTCCATCCGGTATTTTTATTTTTGCTTTTTTACCATCTATTGTAGGTATTTCTATTGTTGTACCAAGCGCTGCATCTGCTAAAGAAATTGGGAACTCAAAAAATAAGTTTACATCAGACCTTTTAAATAATTCGTGAGATTTTACGTTTATAAATAAATATAGATCACCACTAGTACCGCCTCTTGTTCCCGCCTCTCCCTTGCCAGCAAGCCTAATTCTTGTCCCATCATCAACTCCTTTTGGTATTGTCACAGATATTTTTTTTGCAGTTTGAGTATTTCCTTGTCCATTACAATTTGCGCAAGGATTCGTTATTTCTTCACCACTTCCGGCGCATTGAGGACATGTTTGTTGAACTGTAAAAAATCCTTGATTAGATCTTATTCTTCCATTTCCTCCACAGTAAGTACATCTGTCAGGACTAGATCCAGGTTTAGATCCATTTCCTTTACAAGTGTTGCATTTTTCGGATGTCGAAAATTGTATATTTTGCTTCTTCCCAGCGTAAGCTTCTTCTAATGTAATTGATAAATCATATCTTAGATCTGAGCCTCTATTATTAGAATTTCTACCTCTAGAGCTTCTTCTTCCACTTCCAAAGTCACCAAAAAAATCCTCAAAAATATCTGTAAAATCCGCTCCGCTGAAACCACCAAAACCTCCAAAACCACCTTGTCCACCACCACCATTTTCAAAGGCTGCATGACCAAAGTTATCATAATTCTCTTTTTTTGATTTATCGGAAAGAATACCGTAAGCTTCGCTAGCTTCCTTGAATTTTTCTTCAGCTCCCTTATCGCCTGGATTTTTGTCTGGATGATATTTTACAGCTAGTTTTCTATATGCAGATTTTAGTTCTTCAGGGGATGCGCTTTTGTTTACACCGAGGACATCATAATAATCTCTTTTTGCCATTTATATACCTCGGAAGATAAATATATGTTAAGCGCTTTTTTCTTTATTCTCGTCTTTTACTTCCTCAAAATCAGCATCAACAACATTATCCTCTTTTTTCCCTTTATCATCTTTGCCATCATCTTTATTAGAATCTGGTTTTGTATTTTGTTGTGATTTGTATATTGCTTCTCCAAGTTTCATCGAAGCTTGAACTAGCGCCTCAGTTTTTTTCTTGATATCATCAGTGTCTTCTCCTTTAAGAGCTTCTTTCAATTGACTTGAAGCATCTTCAATAGCTTTTTTGTCAGCCTCAGATACTTTAGAACCGTGCTCTTGAAGATTTTTATCTGTAGAGTGAATTAAAGTGTCCGCTTGATTTCTTATATCTACAGACTCTCTTTTCTTTTTATCGGCTTCTTTATTAGCTTCAGCGTCTTTCACCATTTTTTCAATTTCTTCGTCACTTAAACCACCTGAAGCTTGAATTTGTATTTTTTGTTCTTTACCAGTGCCCTTATCTTTTGCTGAAACATTAACAATACCATTAGCATCAATATCAAATGTAACTTCAATTTGAGGAACACCTCTTGGAGCTGGTGCAATTCCAACGAGTTCAAAGTTTCCTAAAATTTTATTATCAGTCGCCATCTCCCTTTCACCTTGTAATACTCTAATAGAAACGGCAGGTTGATTATCTTCAGCAGTTGAGAATACCTGACTTTTTTTAGTTGGTATTGTTGTGTTTTTTTCAATCAATTTTGTAGACACTCCACCTAAGGTCTCGATACCTAAAGAGAGAGGTGTTACATCTAACAACAATACATCTTTAACATCGCCCTGGAGAACACCTGCTTGAATTGCAGCGCCCATTGCTACAACTTCATCTGGATTCACGCTTTTATTTGGTTCTTTTCCAAAAAAATTCTTAACTTCGTCTATCACCTTAGGCATTCTTGTCATTCCACCAACCATTACAACTTCATCTATTTCATTGGCTGTGATACCAGCATCTTTTAATGCCGTTTTACAAGGCGGCATTGTTCTGGCTATAAGATCCTCAACTAGAGCTTCAAGTTTTGCTCTTGTGAGTTTTAGATTGATATGTTTTGGTCCAGTTTTGTCAGCAGTGATAAATGGTAAATTAATATCAGTTTGCTCAGCCGAAGATAATTCGATTTTAGCTTTTTCTGCTGCTTCCTTCAATCTCTGAAGAGCAAGTTTGTCTGATTTCAAATCTATGCCATTGTCTTTTTTAAATTCCGCAATTAAATATTCAACTATAGAATTATCAAAATCTTCGCCACCTAAGAATGTATCTCCATTAGTTGATTTTACTTCAAAAACTCCGTCACCAAGCTCAAGAATTGAAACATCAAATGTTCCACCACCTAAGTCATAAACTGCAATTTTCTTATTTTGTTTTTTATCCAAACCATAAGCTAATGATGCGGCAGTAGGTTCATTTATAATTCTTAAAACCTCTAGACCTGCTATTTTTCCAGCATCTTTTGTTGCTTGTCTTTGTGCATCATTAAAATAGGCAGGAACAGTAATCACAGCTTTCGTTACTGCCTGGCCTAAATATTTCTCTGCAGTCTCTTTCATTTTTTGTAATATAAAGGCTGAGATTTGAGAAGGAGAATATTTTTCTCCTTTAGACTCTATCCAGGCATCTCCTTTTTCTGAATTGACAATTTTAAATGGAGCAGCCTCTATATCTTTTTTAACAGTTGGGTCATCAAAGTTTCTTCCAATTAGTCTTTTAACTGCAAAAATAGTATTTTCAGGATTGGTTACAGCTTGTCTTTTAGCTGGTTGTCCAATTAATTTTTCTTTTTCATCAGTAAAAGCAACAACAGATGGAGTTGTTCTAGCACCTTCAGCATTTTCCAAGACTTTTGCTTGGCTACCTTCCATTATAGCCACGCAAGAGTTGGTTGTTCCTAAATCTATTCCTATAATTTTACTCATAATATCTAACTATGATTGTCATATATGTGTTAATTTTAATTCTACAAGTTGCTCTATGCATTATTTAGTCTCTGATTTCTCTTTAGTTTGCTCGTTTTTGGTTGTTTTTTCCGAAGTTTTCTTAGCCACACCCACTAAAGAGGGCCTTAATAATCGATCCTTAATTGTGAAACCTTTTTGAATTTCCTGAATTATAGTTCCTGGCTCTTTTGTATCATCTTCGATTTCCATCATTGCTTGATGAAAGTTTGGATCTAGTTTTTTGTTTAAACTATCAATTTGTTTAATATCATTTTTTTTAAATATAGATATCAGATCTTTTTTAATTATATCAAAATGTTCCAAAGTTTTTTTAAGGGCATCTGTGCCTTTCAACTTTTCGTCGCTTTCTAAAATACTTTTTGATCTCTCAAAATTATCTATAAGACTTAGGGCTTCTTTAGCAAATGAAAAACCACCGTATTCAAAAGCATCTTCCTTTTCCCTCTCGAATCTTCTCCGTTGGTTTTCCATTTCAGCAAATGTTCTAGCTAGTTTATCTTCTAGCTCTAAAACCTTTTCTTCAGGTGTTAATTCTTTTTTATCTTCTTCTTCTTGATTTTTTTTAACATCTGTTTGATCTTGTGGTTGAGCGGATTGATTATTTTTTTCCGTAGCTAAATTTTCGTTTTGAATATCTTTTTTTTCTTCTTTTTCCATAAAAGCTTATATGGTAAGAAATTTTGGAATTTCTAGATGTTAAAAAAAAAAATATCAAAAGTATTAATAGGCACCAATAACAAAGGAAAACTTAAAGAAATAAAGGGTTTATTACCAAAATCAATTAAGACTTATTCTACATTAGATTTTGATCTTAAAAGTCCAGCCGAAAATGGACACACATTTAAAGAAAATTCATTAATTAAATCAAAATATTTTTCTAAAAAAACTAATTTAGTTTGTATTGCGGATGACTCTGGTCTTGAAATAGATTGCCTGAATAAAAAACCTGGAATTTTTTCAGCTAGGTGGGCGGGATCTAAAGGAGATTTCAATAAAGCAATTAAAAGAGTTTATAGAGAGCTATATAAAAAAAATAAAAATTGGAAAACTAAAAAAATTAAAGCTAGATTTGTGTGTGCTTTATCGATTTGTTATTTAGATAAGACGATTGCGAGTGTTATTGGAAAAATCGAGGGTCATATTTCTAATAAAGTTAGAGGGAAAAATGGTTTTGGATATGATCCAATTTTTATTCCAAAAAAAAAGAGACAAACTTTTGGTGAAATGAAGTTCACTAGTAAATGTAAAATTGACCATAGATCAATCGCATTTAAAAAAATTAAAAGATTTCTTTAAGCTTACCGTTATTGATCTCATAAAAATTTAATTGATGATTAATTTTATTATCCCTAATTTCAAAAATTCCAATTTTTCCTTTAAATGTATTTTGAGTTTTAAACGATTTGCTTATCTCTAAAGTTTCATTTTTTATAGATAGGTAATATATTAATCCGATTAAATCGTAGCTTAGTAATGATAGATAATTTGGTTTATAATTAAATTTCTTAAAAAATTTGCTAGTAAACTCATCTAAATTTTGTTTGTTAATTGAAGGATAATAGATTGGCTGTAAATTTTTTTCTCTTAATAAACTTTCATCAAACCATTGGTTTAAAGTAATAATATATTTATCTCTTGGTGATACATCAGTGTATAATAATGAAGTGACAACACTTTTTAAACTTTCATCAAAATCTGCAATTATGACAGAATCAAATTTTACATCTCCAATAGTGTATTTTTTTTCAAGATTTTCTATGATTTTTTCTTTATTTGGATCATCGGAATTTTCAACTCGCAATATCTCATCTAATAGGTTTTGTTTTCTTATTCCGTAGCTAGTGATTTTTTCTATTTGTTTTGTTAATTTAGTAGGGTCAATATCATAATTGTATTGTTTAAAAAATTTTATTTTTGACTCTTTAATTCCCTTTTTAATCTCTAGGTCATAACTTAAATTTGGAATTAAAAAAATTGTTTTTTTAATCTTATTTTCTTTTAAAAACTTTTTAATCGTTTTTAGTTGAGAGGAAGAGTTAATTCCACTGCTTATGATATTTTTATGAAGATTTAAAGTTTTGTTTGTTAAAGACAAAAAAGTAATATTTTTTACCTTGTCTAAAAATAATAAATTTTTATGAAAAACTGGACCTACAACTAATGATATTCCCATGTTTTCAAATTCTAAAGCTGAACGTAAAGTTACATCAGGATCCGACCTAGTATCTTTAGGATATATCTCTATCTCGTTATTTTTTATATCAATTAAAGCCATTCTTATTGAATTAAGTATTTGTTTTCCTAAGGATGCATTTTCTCCTGATAGTGGCACTAATACTCCAATTCTAATTTTTGCTTCTTCGGAGTAGGAAACAGATGTTTCAAATAATAAAAGTAAGAATATAGAAAAAGTAATTTTAAAAAATTTATTCATTTAATGATTTATATAATTTTAGTATTGTATAATTATGACTGTAAACCCTAAATTTCAAAATAAAGAGATTAAAAAGGGTCTTTATATAATACCTACTCCTATTGGAAATTTAGGTGATATTACTTACCGAGCAATAGAAATTTTAAAAAAATCAGATCTTATATTATGTGAGGATACCCGAATTTCGAGAAAATTGATGGAAAAATTTGAGGTTAAATCAAAATTATTATCTAATCACAAATTTAATGAAAAGAAAAATTTATCTCTAATTATTAATCATTTAAGAAATGATAAAATTATATCTCTAATATCAGATGCTGGAACTCCTGGCATATCAGACCCTGGCGCTATCCTAGTAAAAGAGTGTGTTGAAGAAAAAATAAATATTTTTCCATTACCAGGTCCTTCCGCAGTAAGCACCGCTGTATCAATTAGTGGCTTCTCTGAAAAATATTTTTTTTATGGTTTTTTTCCGTCAAAACTTAAAGACATTAAAAATGATTTGAAAATTCTATCCCAGCTAGATTCATGTATTGTTTTTTTTATTTCATCAAAAAAGTTAAATAAAGCTATACCATTTATTAAAAATAATTTTCCTGAGAGAGATATTTTGATTTGTAGAGAAATGACAAAATTTTATGAGGAATTTTTAAGACATAAAGTTAATGATCTAAAACCTTTTGATAAAACCTTAAAAGGTGAATTAACTCTTGTAATATCTGAAAAAAAAAAAATAAAAAAAGGTTCTCTTTTGTTAAGTGAATCAGATAAGAATAATATAAAAAAAATGATTAAAAAATTAAGCATTAAAGAAATTGTAAATTTAATTTCACAAAACAATGGTGTACCCAAAAAAAAGATTTATGATTTTTGTTTAAAATTAAAAAATGAAGTTTAGATTTTTAGTAATATTATTTATAACATTGTTTTTGTCAGGATGTGTTGGTGTTTCTTCAAAGGGAATTTTTGGAACAGGGGTTTCAGTTGCTTTGGATCCAAGATCTTTAGGAACACAAATTGATGACTCTATAATGCAAAAAAATTTATCAGCAAGATTATTAATAATGGATAAAAAATACTTTTTATCCATTAAATCAAAAGTCCTGGATGGAAGAATTTTTGTAACCGGGAAAGTTGATAACCCAGAAGAAAAACTCAAAATAACAAAACTAGCCTGGGAAACAGAAGGAGTCAGATCTGTGAGAAATGACATTAAAATTAAAGAAAAATTTAACTTTAAACAATCTGCCAAAGATATTTTAATCACCTCACAATTAAGAACGGCTTTAATTTTAAACAAAGAAATCAAAGCTACTAACTACCAAATAGATACTTATAAAAAGAAAATCTATGTTTACGGTATAGCTTTGACTACAGATGAAAAAGAATTAGTAGTGAAAGAGGCTAAAGAAATATTAGATGTTCAAGATGTGATAGCAAGTATTTTGATCGTTGAAGATCTAAGAATTCAAAAAAATTAATTTTTTTCATAATTAATTACATCTGACGAATATGCAGCAATTGATGCAAGATTAATAATTTCAGAAGTGGAAGTTCTCAAAGGAGCAATCTCTATAGGAAGACCCAAGCCAATTAATAACGGTCCAATAACTTTGGCTCTACTCATTGATTTTATCATTTTATATGAAATAGCTGCACTATGTTGGCTAGGCATTATCAATACATTAGAATTTCCTACAATTTCTGAAAAAGGGTAAAGCTCTTTGTATAATTCTTCTAAAGCTACATCAGGCTGCATTTCACCATCAAATTTAAAATCTGCTTTATCTTTTTTTAAGATTTCAACTGCATCACTTAACCTCTTAGTTCTTTCAGTAGCAGGTTGTCCAAAAGTAGAATGAGATAAGAAAGCGACTTTAGGATCAAATCCAAATAATCTAACAACTCTAGCTGCTGATTTTGCCATTTCTGCCAGCTGATTTGAGTTAGGATACTCAATAACAGATGTGTCACATATAAAAATTGTTTTTCCTCTATTAACTATTAAGTTTAAACCAAACATTATTTCTCCAGCTCTAGGATCTACAACTTGAGTTATTTTTTCAAGTGATGATGAATATCTTCTGGTATTTCCAGTTACCATTGCATCGGCATCTTTGCATGCAACCATACAAGACGCCCAAATAACTCTATCATTTCTTACTAAACGATCACAGTCCCTTTCTAGCATACCTTTATTTCTTTGAAGTTTCTCAAAAAGATATTTTGCATATTTTTCTCTTTTTTTAGCATCCTTTGAATTGACAATTTCTATGTCGAAATTTTCACTGTAACCTATTTCTTTTAGCTGATTTTTAATTAAATCCTCTTTTCCAACTAAAATTGGAATACCTAAATTAGAATTTTTAAATGCTATTGCTGCTTTAAGCATATTTTCATCTTCACCATCTGCGAAGATTACTTTTTTTGGTTTTTTTCTAATATAATTATTAACACCTTGCATGATTGTAACTGTCGGGTCTAATCTCTGTCTTAATTGATCTTTGTAATTATCAAAATCTTTTATGTTAATTCTGGCAACACCAGTATCTATCGCTGCTTTAGCAACTGCAGCAGGAATTACACTTATTAGCCTGGGATCAAAAGTTGAGGGAATTATATAGTCTTTTCCATAATGCGGTCTCTCACCTCCCATCGCGGCAACAACTTCATCCGGCACTTCCTCTTTTGCCAAGCTAGCGATCGCTTTGGCTGCAGCAATTTTCATCTCCTCGTTTATAGTTTTGGATCGTACATCTAATGCACCTCTAAATATGTATGGAAAACCAATCAAATTATTAACTTGGTTTGGATAGTCTGATCTTCCAGTGGCCATGATTGCATCATTTCTTACCTCTGCAACTTCCTCTGGTTTAATTTCTGGATCTGGATTTGCGCAAGCAAATATGATTGGATTTTTGGACATTTTTTTTACCATTTCTTTTGTTAATGCACCTTTCGCTGACAATCCCAAAAATACGTCGGCGTTATTTATTGCGTCTGTTAGAGTTCTATGTTGAGTATCAATAGCATGAGCCGACTTCCATTGGTTTAAATTTTTTCGGCCTTTAAAAATCACCCCTGTTCTGTCAACCATTGTAATGTTTTTTTGTGGGACACCGCTTTTTTTGAATAAGTTTGCACATGCCATCGCGGATGCGCCTGCGCCGTTTATAACTATTTTTACTTTATCAATTTTTTTTTTGGTAATATCAAGCGCATTAATTAGTGCAGCACTAGTTATAATTGCCGTACCATGTTGGTCGTCATGAAAAACAGGTATATCTAAGATTTTTTTAAGCTTCTCCTCAATTATAAAACAATCAGGAGCGGCAATATCCTCTAAATTAATGCCCCCAAAACTTGGTGCGAAATTTTTTACACTGTTAATTATTTCATTATGATCCTGTGAGTCAATTTCAAGATCAATGGAGTCAATATCAGCAAATCTCTTAAATAACACTGCTTTTCCCTCCATCACAGGTTTTGAGGCTAAAGCTCCTAAATTACCCATACCTAAAATTGCAGAACCATTACTTATTACTGCAACGAGGTTTCCTTTACTTGTATAGTCAAATGCGGCCTCCGGGTTTTCACTTATGGCTTTCACTGGTGCTGCCACTCCCGGCGAGTAAGCTAATGCGAGATCCCTTTTAGTTGTCATATTTTTTGAAGATGAGATTTCAATCTTACCTGGCTTGCCATGACGGTGGTAATCTAAAGCTTCTTTATCTGTATAATGATCAATTTTTGTTTTTTTCATTTTGCTTAATTAGGTGTACAAATGAGGTAAATTTAAGACTAATATGATTTATGAATTTAGTTAAGTCAACAGGGACTTTTGGTTTCTATACTATTATTAGCAGATTACTTGGGTATTTAAGAGATGTTTTGATAGCAATTTTTCTAGGGACAAGTTTTTTGGCTGATGCTTTTTTTGTAGCATTTAGAGTACCAAACACTTTTAGAAGGCTTTTTGCTGAAGGAACTTTTAATTCAGCTTTTGTACCAAGCTACACCTCTGAATTAGTTAAAAACAAATTTAGATCTAACAAATTTGCTAATGATGTTTTTAATTTATTATTTTTAATTTTATTTTTTTTAGTTCTTATAATTGAAATCTTCATGCCAATTTTTGTAGGATTAATAGCACCAGGTTTTGTTGAGGATACAAAAAAATTTGAACTAGCAACTAATTTAACAAGAATTACTTTCCCCTTTTTATTATTTGTAAGCTTATCTTCTTTTTTTGGTGCAATTTTAAATTCGCATAATAAATTTGCTGCTGCTTCTGCTGCACCTATTATTTTAAATATAGTTTTAATTACTATTTTATTTTTTGGAAGATATTTAGGTGATGAATTAATTTATTATCTCTCATACGGAATATCAATCGCAGGATTATTACAATTAATTTTTTTACACAGATTTGTTAAAAAATATTATGTCTTAGATTTTGATTTTAAATTTAAAATTACCAATAAAGTAAAATTTTTTTTTAAAAAATTATTACCGAGTATTTTTTCGTCAGGAGTTACACAGATAAATATTTTAGTTGGAACAATTATAGCATCATTTCAGGCAAGTGCCGTATCATACTTATATTATGCAGATAGAATATATCAAATTAATTTGGCAATAGCTGGAATAGCTATCGGTGTTGTTGTCCTGCCCCAGCTTTCAAAGCATGTTTATCAAAAAAAAAAGAGAAAAATATCATTGATTCAAAATAAAGCATTAGAACTAAGCATGTTTTTAAGTATACCTGCCTCAGTAGCGTTAGTTATAGGATCTGAACAAATTATTTCAGCTCTATTTGGATATGGTTCTTTTACAGAAAACTCAGTTTCAAATTCCTCTAATGCTCTTTACTTTTTTGGCTTAGGACTTCCTGCGTTTGCATTTATAAAAGTTTTTTCAACATTTTTTTTTGCTAATCATGACACTAAAACTCCATTTTATATTTCATTAGTTTCTGTTTTAATAAATATTTTGATAAGTGTTTACTTCTTTAAAGATATTGGTTTTATAGTTATTCCTATAGCAACGACAATATCATCATGGTTTAACTCTTTATTATTATTTATTTATTTGAAAAATAATAATTTATTTGAATTTAATGAAACTTTTTTTAAACAATTTTTTAAAATAATCTTTGCATCAATTATGATGGGTATTTTCTTTCAATACATGATTTTATTATTTGAAAATCAATTAAGTTATTCCTATTTCTTTAAGTCTGTGTATTTATTATTATGTGTTTTATTCACAATAACTTTTTATTTTGCACTGTCATATTTTATCAAAGCTTTTAATTATCAAGATATTAAATTAAAGTATTAGGATATGAAAAAAAAAATTTTCTCTGGTGTTCAACCAACTGGAAATCTTCATTTAGGAAATTACTTAGGAGCTATAAAAAATTTTGTTGATTTAGACAATGACCCCCAAAATGAGTGCATTTTTTGTGTAGTCGACCTTCATGCGATAACTGTAAGCCAAAACCCAAAAGTTTTAAAATCAAATATACATGAAACTGTTGCTACATTCGTTGCCAGTGGGATAGATCCTAAAAAAAGTATAATTTTTAATCAGTCCAAGGTTAGTGCTCACTCAGAGGCAGCATGGATTTTAAGCTGTGTTGCTAGAATGGGATGGTTAAATAGGATGACTCAATTTAAAGAAAAAGCTGGTCAGGATAAAGAAAAAGCAAGTATCGGCCTTTATTCATATCCTGTTTTAATGGCAGCTGACATTTTATTATACGACTCAACTCATGTACCGGTTGGAGATGACCAAAAACAACATTTGGAGTTGTGTCGGGATATAGCTCAAAAATTTAATAATGATTATAAAATCGAAAATTTTTTTATAGTACCCGAACCTTTAATTAAAAAAGAATTTTCCAGAATTATGAATCTTAAAGATGGTCTTAAAAAGATGAGTAAATCAGAGGTATCAGACCTGAGTAGAATTAATTTAACTGATGATAAAGATCAAATAGTAAATAAAATTAAAAAAGCAAAAACTGATACTTTACCTTTACCTTCCACAATCGAAGAATTAGAAAAAAGACCTGAGGCAAAAAATTTAATAGGTATTTATTCAAGCTTCATGAATAACACACTCCAAAAATCTATTGATGAATTTGGTGGAAAAAATTTTTCAGAATTTAAAGAAAAATTATCAGATGTAGTTGTTAACGAAATCAACCCAATTTCATTAAAAATTAAAGAGCTATTAAATGACAAAGTTTTTTTGGAAAAAATACTCAAAGACGGATACGATAAAGCTAATGAAATTGCCTCAAAAAAAATTAAAAAAATTCACGAAATTGTGGGTTTTTGAGGATATTTCATAAAGCAGTACCATTTTTCTAAATATTGCTTATATATATTTTATGTTCGTACAAACTGAAATAACACCAAATCCTAATTCATTAAAATTCATACCAGGTAAGGTTGTTTCTAGCGCAGGATCATTTGAAGTAACTAAAAATGACAAGGTAAATAATGAGCTAATTAGAAATATCCTTTCAGTGAGTGGTGTTGAGGGAATTTTTTTAAGTAAAGATTTCATTTCAGTCAATAAATATAATGAAGATTCTTGGGACGATATCAAGCATATTGTGATTTCTCATATTAATGAATTTTATGCATCAGGAAAAGAATTTGTCATTAATAAAGATTTAACTGAACAAAATGAAAGATTAGATGAAATTGAGAAACGAATAGTACAATTACTTGAGGAGAAAATTCGTCCAGCAATAGCTAGAGATGGTGGAAATATTAAATTTAAAGAGTTTAAAGATGGCGTGGTCAAAGTGCAATTACAAGGGAGCTGTTCAGGCTGTCCTAGTTCTACAATGACGCTAAAACAAGGTGTTCAAAATCTTTTATGTCATTATTTGCCAGAGGTAAAAAAAGTCGAGGCTATTTAATAAATGAAAAGAATCTTCAAAAAAAATAAAATAAAACCATTTAAAGTTTTCGATGAAAATAACCTAAGTTCACTTCCAAGAATTATTCTGAGTAGCGTACTTGTTATCTTATTTTTTTATTCTTTGCCGATTGTTGTTAATTTTACCAGTGATAAGATTGAAAGTTCGGCTGGAATTCAAAATAATTCAAAAGCAATACTTGCATACACTCTTAATAAAAAATCCTCAAATTCATCAAATTCCCAAACACTTAATGAGGATGATTTATTAATAGATATTTATAGTTTAAATGATCAAGAAACGGATACAGTAAGATTAGACGCTTCAACGATTAAACAGCTTTTTGAAGATACAGATTATAAGCTTGATGACGTTCGAAAAAAAAAATTAGTTAAACCTATAGCTTTAACCTTACTCCCTGCAGAAATAAAGATGATAGAGAGTGTTAAAAAAAGGAAAGAATTCTTTATACAAATAGTATTACCATTAATTTTAGAGGAAAATAAAAACATTAAATTAGATAGAAATAGATTATTCAGTATAATTAATAAAAGTAACAACACTAAATCTGAGAAACAATGGTTAGAAAAAAAATACAAACAATACGGTATACCCTCGAGGGATTTATCAATTTTAAAAAGAAGAATGGATATAGTTCCAGTTTCATTAGCACTCGCACAAGCTGCTAAAGAAACAGGTTGGGGAACTTCAAGATTTGCACAACAAGGAAATGCTTTATTTGGACAATGGACTTGGTCAGGAGAAGGATTAAAACCAAAAGATGCTGAGAAAAATGAAGGCCACAAAGTAATGAAATTCAATGTTTTGCAAGCGTCGGTAAGAGCTTACCAAAGAAATATAAATACTCACTCAAGTTACGAGGATTTTAGATCAGCTAGAGCAAAATTAAGAGATTTAGGCGAACCATTAGACAGTATGATTTTATCAGAATATTTAGATAAATATGCTGAGACAGGAAATGAGTATGTGAAAGTTTTACAGAAGATTATTAAACAAAATAATTTAAAAGATTTTGATGATGCAAAGTTATTACCCTCAAGTATTGAGTTAGAAAGTTTAATTTAAAAATTATTATCTAATAATAAATTGTGTTCCAAACCATCTCCATTTACCGTTGTCATTTACAGAACAATTGACTCTACCTCTTCTTGGTAAAAATGGTTCTCTAAATTCTATTGTAAGTTTTTTTTCAACAAGTTTAATATTTGATTTCACCCATTTATCTCCCTCATTGGAATAGCAGTTAATATTTTCAATATTTTTCTGATTTTCAAAAAATTCTACTTTAAATCTTGGTGGATTATTTTCTTTCGATAACTTTTTTTCTTGTGGTTCTAAGTTTTTATATTCAAGGGGGAAATAGTTTATTATTGATTTAAATCTTATAATTTCTCCATATTTTTCATTTATGGGAAATCGTGGAAGTTCAAATCTATTTTTATTTACATCAATAATTCCAGAATGTTGTCCAAATGCAATTTTGAAATTTTGAGATATATAATCTCTCATAAATCCTGAGTATTCTCCAAATGGGTAAGAAAATAAAGCTGGCACATATCCTAATTTCTCTTTAAAAATTAAATTTGATTTTTTTATGTCATTTAAAAAAACTTCCTCTGATTTATCAATTAAATAGTCATGAGAGTGTGAATGATGCCCTATAACCCCAAATTCACTTTGTTCAATTTCTTTAATCTGATCCCAATTCATGTATCCATTGTTACCAACAGGTTCAGTGGAGACAAATAATACAAATGGAATTTGATTTTTTTTCAGGTAAGGCCATGCATTATCGTAAAAGGACTGAAATGCATCATCAACGGTAAGAAGAATCTTTTTTTCTTTTTTTGGAATATCAAAGTCATTTACAAAATTTTTTGGATGATAAAAGGTTAAGTTAGCATCTAAAATAAGATTAACATGTTCCTTGAAAATATCCATTGATATATTTGTTGATGGATATTTAAATTCATTAAATCGATGGTACATGATAGATAACACACCATTATCATTAGAAAAATATCTAACATTATTTTCTTGTGCATTTGAGTTAAAAGTAAATATAATTAAAAAAATGAATAAATTAATTATAGATGCTGTTAAAGATAATATTTTTTTTATGATCATTAATGACAATAATACTTATAGTGTTACTCATGAAAATAGCAAAAATAATTATGAAAAACTAATTATTTTACTTAATGATTTTTTAAAAAATAATAATCTAGATATCAGTGATATTAGATCAATTTATATAAATAGAGGTCCAGGCAGTTTTGCAGGTATTAGAAATTCTTTATCAACAATTAAAGCAATTCATATGATCAAAAAAATTGATTATTATTGCTTTAGTTTTAAGGACTTTAAGAACGAAATTGATATTAAATACGAGAATATACCGCATCTTTGCAGTAAATTTAACCTCAAAAAAAATTTGATTAAACCTTACTATATAAGTTAAAATTGAGTATGGCAGATACAGCAGATACAATTGAACAAAAGTGTTTAGCAAAAGGCGTTAAACTTACAGAACAAAGAAAAATTATTGCAAAAATAATTTCGGAGTCAAAGTCTGAGTATGGAGAGTCAGATCACCCAGATGTAGATGAGCTTTATAACCGTGTTTCGAAGGTTGATCCAAAAATAAGTATAGCCACAGTTTATAGGACAGTAAAATTATTCGAAGAGGCTGGGATTTTAACAAAACATGATTTCAAAGGTGGAAAGGCAAGATATGAAACAATGATTGAAAGCCATCATGATCATTTGATAGATATCAAAACAGGTGAGATTATAGAATTTGTTGATGATGAGATAGAAAAACTTCAGAAAAAAGTTGCTGAAAAATACGGTTATAAATTAGTAGATCATAAACTGGAATTATATGGGGTTAAAAAAAAGCCTCAATAAATGAGTCAAAAAATTTTCATCAAAACTTTTGGGTGCCAAATGAATGAGTATGACTCAAATAGAATATTAGATACTGTTAAAAAAATTGGTTATGAAAAGACAGAAAAATATGATGATGCAAATTGTTATTTGTTAAACACATGCCACATAAGAGATAAAGCCAAGGAAAAAGTTTATTCTGAAATAGGCAGAGTAAAAAAAATCTTTAGATTTAAAAAAAAACCATTAGTTATTATTGCAGGCTGTGTTGCTCAAGCTGAAAATCAGGAAATGCTTAGAAGAGAGCCCTTTATTGATTTGGTAATAGGCCCTCAAGCTTACCATAAAATAAATGATACAATTTTAAATTATGTTGAAAAAAAAAGAAAACTTGAAGAAACTGAGTTTGATGCAGTTACAAAATTTGAATATTTGAGTAAAATAAAAAATAAAGTTGGAAAAGTTTCATCTTTTTTAACAATTCAAGAAGGCTGTGATAAGTTTTGTCATTTTTGTGTAGTTCCTTATACTAGAGGACCAGAGTACTCAAGACCACCTAGACAAATTTTGGATGAAGCAAAATATTTAGCAGATAACGGCGTAAGAGAAATAACTTTGTTAGGTCAAAATGTTAATGCTTATGAAAGTAATGGTTTTCGTTTATCAGATTTAATTCTTAGTATTGAAAAATTAAATGATATTAAGAGAGTCAGATACACGACATCACATCCAAAAGATATGACCAATGACTTGATTGAAGTTTATAAAAGTTCAAATAAACTTATGCCACTTGTGCATTTACCAGTGCAAAGTGGATCGAACAGAATATTAAAATTGATGAATAGAAATCATTCTATTGAGAATTACCTCGAAATATTTTACAAACTAAAAGAAATTAATTCAAAAATAGAATTTTCAAGTGATTTTTTAATAGCTTACCCTGGTGAAGGAAATAAGGACTTTGAAAATACTTTAAATTTAATCAAAAAAGTAAAGTTTATAAATTCTTACTCATATATTTTTAGCCCTAGACCTGGAACTATCTCTGAAAATTTAGATTTAATTGATAAAAAAACTTCATTTGAAAGATTAGAAAGAATTCAAAATGCGTTGTTTGAAAATCAGATTAAAAAAAATAGATCTTTAGAAAACAATATTGTGGAAGTATTAGTTGAAAACTTTACAGAAGATAAAACCAAAACATTTGGAAGATCTAATCACATGACATCTGTAATCTTTGATGGTAAAGAAAGTGACATTGGGAAAATTGTACAAGTAAAAATTCATAAGAGTAATAGAAGTACTTTATTTGGTGAAATTGTAGATAATTCAAATCAGAAAGTTGCATAAATTTGAGTGGAATTATAAAAAAACACACCGATCAAGCATTAAAGTTTGTTTACTCAGATAATAACTCTTTGAGTGTTATATTTCATGATAACGATTTGTTAATGGGAATAGCTGGTGAATTTAATAAAAATTTACAGGAACTTGAAAAAATTACAAAATGCAGCCTATATTCAAGAGGAAATTCTATTCTTATAAAATCAGATCCAGAAACAAATGAAAAAGTAAAGAATGCAATCCAATTTTTAGTTAATCAATTTATTAATAATGGAAATATCGAAAATAAAGATATACTTTCTTCAGTAGACAAATTTATGATTAATGAAAAATTAAAAAATAATAATGTAACTGATATAATTAAAACTCCTAAAAAATCTATAATCCCTAGATCTGAGAAACAAAAGAATTATGTCAGAGCTTTAAGACAAAGTGATATTGTAATCTCTGCTGGACCAGCAGGAACGGGCAAGACCTTTTTGGCAGTTGCAGTTGGCTTGACTATGCTTTTGGAGAAAAAGATTGAAAGAATAATTTTATCGCGACCTGCAGTTGAAGCTGGAGAACGTTTGGGATTCTTGCCTGGTGACATGAAAGAGAAAGTAGATCCTTATTTAAGACCTTTGTACGATTCTTTATATGACCTTTTTGATTTTGAAAAAATCCAAAGAATGATTGAAATCGGAGATATAGAAATAGCACCATTGGCTTTTATGAGAGGTCGAACTCTTAAAAATTCCTTTGCAATTTTAGATGAGGCACAAAATGCAACAGATACTCAAATCAAAATGTTTCTTACTCGTATTGGTGAAAATTCAAAAATTGTAGTTAATGGAGATCCAACTCAAATTGATCTACCTAACAAAAATATGTCAGGATTAGTTCGATCAAAAGAATTACTTGGGCATTTAAAAGAAATATCAATTGTTGATTTTGATCACTCAGATGTAGTTAGACATCCACTTGTATCAAAAATAGTAAAAGCATATTCAAATAATGATTAAAATTAGCGTCTTCTCTGAAGAGAAGGCTTGGTCAAAAAGACTTAAAAATACAGATCTTTTTTTTAAAAAAGTATGTAAGGCTTTTCCAAAAAAATATCAATTTTCAGATAAAAAAGTATCATTTAGTCTATCACTTTCTAATAACAAGAATATTAAAAAACTAAATAAATATTTTAGAAATAAAAATAAATCTACTGATATTTTATCTTTTCCATTAAATAAAAAAATTAAATTTACAAAAGATATGTACTTGGGAGATATCATAATTAGTTATAATTATTTTAATAAACCCAAATCTCAAGATTTAAGATTCTTTAAACAAAAAGTTATTAAAATTTTTATTCATGGTTTTCTTCACCTTTTAGGTTTTAATCATATAAAAAATAAAGATTATTTTAAAATGTTAAGAGAAGAAAATTTTATATATAAGCATGTAAAATCTAAAATAAGATAATTTGAAAAAAAAAATTTATATCGAATCAATTATTTTAATTTTACTAGGTTCCTTCTCATCATTTAGTTTGCCCCCATTTAATTATGTTTTAATTAATTTTTTATCTTTTAGTTTGTTCTATATTATTTTGATAAAAATCTTTGAGGCTAGCAAAAACAAAAAAGTATTTTTTCTATATGGTTGGTTATTTGGACTTGGATATTTTACAAGTAATCTTTATTGGATTTCGATATCATTAACTTTTGATGAAGTTTTCAGGTTTTTAATTCCTCTGGCCATTGTTTTAGTTCCAGCTTTTTTAGCCTTATTTTATGGTTTAGCTTCATTTTTATTTTTAATTTTGAAGCCAAAGAAAAATTTAAGTTCTTTTTTTCTTTTTTCTCTAATATTTGGAACAATTGAATTTATAAGAGGAACAATATTGACTGGGTTTCCATGGAATTTAATCGCTTACAGTTTCTCTAATCATATTGAAATTTTAAATATTACATCAATTATTGGCACTTATAGCTTTAATCTTTTTTGCATTTCTTTATTTGCTAGCACCTCATTTTTAATCTTAAGAGACACTAAAAAAGAAATTATTGTTTGTATTTCATTTTTCATAATAACTTTATCTTTTTATCTTTTTGGATCTCAACGATTAGAAAAATTCAATAATATTGAAGCAAATAATCTAGATTATAAAATACGAGTTATAAGTTCAAATATTAGTATTGATAGATTTTATAAAGACATTGATCCTATTTCAGTAATTAATGATCTCATTAAAATCAGCTCACCACAATATAATGAAAAAATGATTTTTATTTGGCCCGAAGGTATATTGCCTGACATTTCAAAAGATCAATTAAAGGAATACAAATTTTTATTTGAGAATGAGTTCAATGAAAATCACATATTATCAATTGGGATTAATGATATAAAAAAAGAAGGTCAAATTACAAAATATTTTAATTCATTTACAATTTATGACCACAACCTCAAAATATTAAATTCATATAACAAAATTAATCTGGTTCCTTTTGGTGAATTTTTACCATTTGAAAAAATGCTAAGCCTAATTGGATTTAAGACAATAACTAATAATTATCAATCTTATTCAAGAGGAGAAAAAAGAGATATTATAGAAGTGAATAAAATTAATTTTTCAGTAAGACTATTGCCACTTATTTGTTACGAAATAATTTATACAGGTAATATTTTTAAAAACAGAAATTTTGATTTTATTGTAAATATTTCTGAGGATGGTTGGTTTGGTCAGTCTATAGGCCCCCATCAACATTTTGTGCACAGCTTTTATAGAGCCATTGAAAGTGGCAAATATGTTTTAAGATCTGCTAATAATGGAGTAACTGCAATTGTTAATCCCTTAGGAGTTGTTGAAGATCAAGTTAACTTAAATCAATCTGGTTTTGTTGATTTATTTAAAACAAAAAAAATAGAACCAACAATATTTTCAAAATATGGAAATAAAATTTTTGGATTAATAATTTTATTGTATATTTCTTTGATATTTTCATTTAATAGAAATAAACATGAGTAATTTAAAAAATTATCTTTTCACTAGCGAGTCCGTTTCTGAAGGGCATCCAGATAAAGTTTCTGATAGAATATCAGATATGGTTGTTGATACTTATATTTCTGGAGATCCATATTCTAGAGTAGCTTGTGAAACATTAACCACGACTAACAAAGTTGTTTTAGCGGGTGAAGTAAGAGGCCCTAAAATTAAAAAAGATGAATTAATTGAGAAAGTTAGAGGCTGTATTAAAGATATTGGTTACGATCAAGATGGCTTTACTTGGAAAGAAGCAACTAAAATTGAAAGTCATTTACATTCACAATCTGCTGATATTGCTATAGGAGTTGATTCTTCAGGTAATAAAGATGAGGGAGCCGGAGACCAGGGCATAATGTTTGGTTATGCATGCGGTGAAACTGAGGTATTAATGCCAGCACCCATACATTTCTCTCATAAAATTTTAAGATTAATGGCCGAAGATAGAAAATCAGGAAAACTAAAAAATATTGAGCCAGACTCTAAAAGTCAAGTAACATTTGAATATGTAGAAGGCAAACCCTCAAAGGTAAAATCAGTTGTTATTTCTTCTCAACACTCAGCTGATATAAACCAAACACAAGTCAGAGATTTATTAAGACCTTATCTTTCAAAATCTATTCCTGAAAATTTTCTTAAAGATTTTAATGAAGACGAATTTTATGTTAATCCAACAGGTAATTTTGTTATTGGTGGCCCTGATGGTGATTGTGGTTTAACAGGTAGAAAAATTATAGTTGATACATACGGTGGAGCTGCACCACACGGTGGTGGGGCTTTTTCTGGGAAAGATCCAACAAAAGTTGATAGATCAGCGGCTTACGCAGCAAGATATATTGCAAAAAATATTGTGGGTTCTAAAATCGCAGATAAATGTTTAATCCAATTAGCTTATGCAATTGGTGTATCGAAACCTTTATCTGTTTATGTAAACTTATTTGATAATGATCTAGATAAAAATAGACATGTTGTAAAAAAAATTGAGGACAATTTCGATTTGAGTCCAAGGGGTATAAGAGAGTTGCTGGAACTTAACAAGCCTATATATGAGAAAACTGCTGCTTATGGTCATTTTGGCAGAATGGCAGAAAGTGATGGCTCATTTTCATGGGAAAAAACTGATAAAATAAGCATTTTTTCAAAATAGTTTCTGTTGAATTAAAAAAAAACTTTACTATATTCCATTTACATTATTGAACTTTACAAAATGGGCTCTTGCCCATTTTTTTTTGGGTAAAACAAAAATATGTTAAATAAAAGAGCTGATAAACTTGAATTATTAAGGATAGCAGAAGCTGTTGCATTGGAAAAGTCTATTGATAAAGAGCTTATTATTAATTCTATGGAAATCGGGATTGCGAAAGCTGCAAAATCCAAATTTGGCCAAGAAAACGAAATTAAAGTTCTTATAAATAGAGACAGTGGAAACATAGAAATTTTTAGAAAATTGGTTGTTTCAGAAAATCCTGAAAATTCAAACACAGAAATCAAGCTTGAGGATGCAATAAATCTAAACGATAGTAATAAAGGTAAATCAGTTGGAGATGAGGTCTTACAACCATTACCTTCATTTGATTTTGGTCGTATCGCAGCTCAAATTGCTAAACAAGTCATTAGTTCAAATGTAAGAGATGCTGAACGTGACAGACAATTTAGTGAGTTCATTGATAAAAAAGATAGCATATTAAGCGGAATAGTAAAAAGATTGGAATTTGGGAATGTAATAGTCGATTTAGGAAGAACAGAAGCTATTATTCAAAAGAATGAGCTTATACCAAGAGAAATTATTAAAGCTGGAGACAGAATAAAAGCATATTGTTTTGATGTAAGAAGAGAACAACGCGGACAACAAATATTTTTATCTAGAGCACACCCAAAATTTATGGAAAAGTTATTTATACAGGAAGTCCCAGAAATATATGATGGTCTTATAGAAATTAAATCCTCCTCAAGAGATCCGGGAAGCAGAGCAAAAATCTGTGTAAAAGCCGTTGATACTTCACTAGATCCTGTTGGAGCGTGTGTAGGTATGAGAGGGTCAAGAGTCCAAGCAGTTGTTAATGAACTTCAAGGTGAAAAAATTGATATTGTGAATTGGTCAGAAGATCCAGGAATCTTAGTCTCGAACGCTCTCTCACCAGCTGATGTGCTAAGAGTTAATGTTGATACAGAAAGAAAAAAACTAGATGTTATATTAACTGAGGAAAATTTAAGTAAGGCTATTGGAAGAAGAGGTCAAAATGTTAGATTGGCAACAAAACTTTTAAATTACGAAATCAACATAATGACTGATAAAGAGGATTCAGAGAGAAGACAGATTGAGTTTAAAGAAAAAACTGAAAATTTTGTTAAAAACTTAGAATTAGATGAAACCTTAGGTCAATTACTTGTAGCCGAAGGTTTTTCAACAATTGATGATATTAAAGATAGTTCAACTGAAAACTTACTGAAGATAGAAGGTATCGAAGAGGACACAGCAAAAGCTTTAATCGAAAGAGCAAAAGAATTTCATGAGAGAGATCAAGAAGATATTTCAAAGAGAATAAAAGAGCTTGGTCTAGAAGAGTCTTTAATAAACCTAAAAGGTATGACTCCGGGAATGTTAGTAACACTGGGTGAGAAAAAAATATTAACTTTAGAGAATTTTGCTGATCTAGCTTCCGATGAACTGACTGGTGGATATGATATTGTCAGAGGTTCAAAAGTAAAAATAGAGGGCTATCTTGAAGATTTTGCATTATCAAAAGAAGAAGCAGATAATCTAATTATGTCAGCTAGAGAAATAGCCTATAAAGATTGAGCGATGACTTATGGAAAACAAAAAAATAAAATTATCAATTTCTGGGAAGCCAAAAAAAACTTTCAAGAATTTTGAAACAAAATCTCAAGCAAAACATTCTGTAGTAATTCAGAAATCACATAACAAGTTCGCTAAAAAAGGAAGTTCATTTAGGCCTAATAAAATAAAGTTTTCAACAAAAGCTCAAGTTAATACAAACGATTTTGAAAAAAGAAAACTTGCAGAACAAAGAGCTACCAAAAGACTTCAAGACGATCCAAGCACTAAAGACAAAAAGCTAAAATCAGGTACAAAAAAAAGAGAAGTTAAGCTAACAGTTTCTAGGGCATTAAGTGATGAGATTGAGGCAAGAGAGAGAAGCTTGGCCTCTGTTAAGAGAGCAAGAGAAAAAGAAAATAAAAATCAAAACAAAGACCAAACTAAAGATAATCTTAAACCCGTAAAAAGAGATATTAATATACCTGAAGCCATTACAGTAAGAGAACTGGCTAATAGAATGGCTGAGCAATCAAGCAATGTGATAAAGCATTTATTTGGAATGGGTGTTACAGTAACGATTAACCAAACACTTGCGGCAGATACAGCTGAATATTTAGTAAAAGAATTTGGACATAATCCAATAAGAGAGGAAAAAGCAGAGGAAATAATTCAAAAAATCAAAGCAGCAAGAACTGAAAACTTAAAAAATAGACCTCCAATTGTTACTGTCATGGGACATGTTGATCATGGAAAAACTTCAGTACTAGATGTTTTAAGGAGTGCAAATGTTGTCTCAGGAGAATTTGGTGGAATTACACAACATATAGGAGCTTATCAAATAGAAAGCCAAGGAAATAAATTAACTTTTATAGATACCCCGGGTCATGCAGCCTTTACAGAGATGAGGGCAAGAGGATCAAAATTAACTGACTTAGTTGTATTAGTTGTTGCAGCAGATGATGGTGTAAAACCTCAAACAATAGAGTCAATTAAACATGCTAAAGCAGCCAATGTTCCAATTGTAGTAGCAATAAACAAATGCGATTTACCAGAAGCTGATCCACAAAAGATAAAAAATCAGTTATTAGAACAAGAACTAATTGCCGAAGATTTATCTGGAGATACCCTAATGGTCGAAATATCAACTAAGACAAAAAAAAATTTAGATAAATTAGTTGAATCAATAATTCTGCAGGCTGAAATATTAGATCTTAAAACCGATTTCCAATCCAAAGCAACCGGTGTTGTCTTAGAATCAAAAATAGATATAGGTAGAGGACCAGTTGCAAATATAATTGTAACAACTGGAATGCTTAAAAAAGGAGATTTTTTTGTAAGTGGTTTAAAATGGGGAAAAGTTAGAGCAATTATAAACGACAAGGGCCAAAGTATTGATTTAGCCTCACCTTCGACACCAGTAGAAATTTTAGGAATTAATGGTGCGTCAAAAGCAGGAGATGATTTTATTGTTTTAGAGACTGAGAAAGAAGCTAAAACACTTAGTGAAAACAGAGCTCAAGAAAATAAAAAGGGAAAAAACCCTTTATCTTTTGCTACACAAGAGTCTGCCTTCTCAAATAATTCATCGAAAGAACTTAATTTAATAATCAAATCTGATGTTCATGGATCTTCAGAAGCAATTAAAAACGCTATAAGTCAAATTAAACACGAGGAAGTAAAACCAAAAATAATTTTAGCTGATATAGGCATGGTAACAGAAACAGATGTCACTTTAGCAAAAGCATCAAACGCAGTCCTTATTGCATTTAATGTTAAACCAAGTAAAGAAGCAAAAAAACTTGCAGAAAACGAGAAGATAAAAATTTCTTCTTACAACATAATTTATGAAGTCTTAGATTATATTAAAATAAAGATGTCTGGATTATTATCACCTCATTTACAAGAAAAAATTATTGGTACAGCTCAAATTTTAGAAATCTTCAAAGTTTCAGGAGCAGGCAAAGTGGCAGGATCAAAAGTGACAGAAGGAGAAATTAATAGCACATCAGAAGTAAGAATTATAAGAGATGGTGCTATAATTTATACAGGAAAAGTTTCCTCCATATTTAGGGAAAAAAACCAAGTCAAACAGGTTAGTGGTGGTCAAGAATGTGGCATTACTGTTAAAGATTATATAGATTTCCAAAAAAATGACACAATAGAGGCTTTTAGTGTTACATCTACTGAGAGGTCAATTTAATGGCAGATCGAATAGGAAAACCAGTATCTCAAAGACAGTTAAGAGTAGGAGAAATGATTAAGCAGTCTTTAAGCATGATTTTTATAAGAAATGAGGCTAAAGTGCCGAACTTAGAGACAAATACTATAACAGTTACCGAGGTAAGAATGAGTCCAGATTTAAAAGTTGCTAAAACATATGTCCTTCCATTAGGAGGTAAAGATGCAGAGGAAACAGTAAATGTTTTAAAAGAATACTCGTTCTTGATAAGAAAAATTTTATCACAAAAAGTGGTTATGAAATTTTTACCTAAACTAATTTTTAGGAAAGACGAGTCATTTGAGTATGCAGAAAAAATAGAAAACTTGATAAAACAAACAAATAAATAGGAAAAATGAAAAAATGAACAAAAAAGCACAAGAACTAGCAACGCATGATAAAGATACTGGATCTTCTGAAGTTCAAATTGCTTTGCTTACAGACAAAATTGAAACTCTCTCTAAACATATTAAGATGTTCAAGAAGGACAAACATTCCTCTGTTGGATTGTTGAGAGCGGTAAATAAAAGAAAAAAATTGTTAGATTATCTTAAGAGAAACAAGATAGATTCTTACAAAAATGTACTGTCAAAATTGAATTTAAGAAAGTAAAAATCTAATTAGATAGAACGAAATGGATCATAATGAACGAAAAGAAATGGAAGCGAAATGTTTAAAGTATATAAAAAAGAAATTAAAGTAGCAGGTAAGAAGATAAGTTTAGAGACTGGTAAAGTAGCAAGACAAGCAGATGGAGCAATAATAGCGAGATGTGGCGAGACAGTCGTTTTAGCAACAGTGGTTGGTGCAAAAAAAGTTAATCCGGATATGGATTATTTTCCATTATCTGTAAATTATCAAGAGAAGTATTATGCAGCTGGAAAAATTCCAGGTGGATATTTCAAAAGAGAGGCAAGACCAACTGAAAGCGAAACATTAATCTCCAGATTAATTGATAGACCTATAAGACCGTTGTTTCCTGATGAATTCAAAAATGAAGTTCAATTATTGCCGACAGTAATTTCTTATGATAAAGAAAATGAAGCAGATATTTTATCAATTATAGCCTCATCAGCAGCATTAGCTATTTCAGGTTTGCCATTTATGGGACCAGTAGGAGCATCTAGAGTTGGTTTTATTGACGGAAAATATGTTTTAAACCCTTCAAAAACTGAATTAGAAAATTCAAGTTTAGATTTGGTTGTAGCAGGTACAAAAGATGCAGTGCTTATGGTTGAGTCAGAAGCAAATGGCTTATCAGAGGAAGAGATGTTGAACGCAGTTAAATTTGGTCATGAAGGTTTTGTACCAGTGATTAAGATGATTGAGGAATTAGCAAATGAGTGCAAAAAACCCCAGTGGACTGTAGAGAAAAAAGATTTGTCTGAAGTAAAGAAAAAACTAGAGTCCACATTTACCGAAGATCTTAAAAAAGCTTTTGCTACCAGAGACAAGCAAGATCGATCAAATCAAATTTCAGAGATAACTGATAAAGCAAAAAAACTTTATGAGGAGGATGATAGTTATACTGATCTTGATGTAAATTCTCAACTTAAGAATTTAGAAAAATCAATTGTACGAACAGATATTCTTAAAAATAAAAATAGGATTGATGGTAGGGGATTATCTGATGTGAGACCTATTTCATGTGAAGTAGGAGTTTTACCAAGGACTCATGGTTCTGCTTTGTTTACAAGAGGAGAAACACAAGCGATTGTTACAGCTACTCTAGGTACATCTGATGATGAACAAAGAATAGAAAGTTTAGACGGATTGCAAAGAGAGAGGTTTATGCTTCACTATAATTTCCCTCCATTTTCAGTTGGAGAAACTGGAAGAATAGGGACTGGAAGAAGAGAAATTGGACATGGTAAATTAGCTTGGAGAGCGATCCATTCTTCATTACCATCAAAAGACTCGTTTCCATATACTTTTAGAGTAGTTTCTGAGATTACTGAGTCTAATGGCTCTTCCTCAATGGCCACTGTATGTGGTACTTCTTTAGCATTGATGGACGCCGGTGTTCCAATAAAAGAACCAGTTGCAGGTATTGCAATGGGTTTAATTAAAGAGGGCGATGATTTTAGTGTTTTATCAGATATTCTGGGTGATGAGGATCACCTAGGGGATATGGACTTTAAGGTTGCAGGAACTAAAGATGGTATTACATCACTTCAAATGGACATTAAAATCACAGGTATAACTTTTGAAATTATGGAGCAAGCTTTAAAACAAGCTAAGGATGGAAGAATTCATATATTAGGTGAAATGAATAAATCCTTAAGCAAATCTAGATCTGATGTTGGAAAGCACACTCCAAAAATGGAACAAGTAACTGTTGATAGAAAAGATATTGCTGCAGTAATTGGAAAAGGAGGAGCAACGATAAGAGAAATTGTTGAAAAATCAGGTGCTAAAGTGGACGTTAATGATGAAGGAGTTGTCACAGTAGCTGCTCCCGATGAAGAGTCTAGAAATACCGCTATGCAAATGATCAAAGATATCACTGCAAAAGCTGAGCTAAATAAAATTTATTCAGGTAAAGTTATGAAAATCATGGAATTTGGTGCATTTGTAAATTTTCTAGGAAAGCAAGATGGACTAGTTCATATCTCAGAACTGGCACCTAAAAGGGTAGCTAAAGTAACTGATGTAGTCAAAGAGGGTGATGAAGTAAAAGTTAAAGTAATTGGTTTCGATAGAGGTAAAGTTAAGCTTTCTATGAAACAAGCCGCTGAATAAATTTAAAAAGTTATGGAGATATTTATAGTTTTGGTTTGTGTTGTATTTGTCGTTTATTATTTATTCAGACCCACTTCTAAAAAAGAAAAAGATCAATTCAATGATAAAAACAATTGGCGAGGTGGGTTTTAATGTTATGTAATATTTTTAGGATCTGGCATCCCAACCTTGTTATATCCAGCATCTACGTAATGAATTTCACCAGTAACACCATTTGCAAGGTCACTTAGTAAGTATAACGCTGAGTTACCAACATCATGAATGTCCACATTTCTTTTTAATAATGAGTGATCTTCATTCCATTTATAAAGGAATTTTGCATCTCCTATAGCAGAAGCAGCTAATGTTTTAATTGGCCCAGCACTTATAGCATTAACTCTCATACCTTTCTTGCCTAAATCTCTTGCTAAGTATTTAACACTAGACTCTAATGCCGCTTTACATACACCCATTACATTGTAATTTGGAATAGCTTTGTTTGCTTCATAGCTTAAAGTTATCAAACTTCCATCCTCTTTCATTATCTTAGAGGCCTCTTTCGCAACTTCAGTAAATGAAAAACATGAAATTAACATACTTCTTAAGAAATTTTCTCTAGTTGTATTTAAATACTCTCCAGATAATTCGGATTTATCTGAAAATGCAATAGCATGAACAACAAAATCAATTTCTCCCCATTGAGACTTTACATCTTCAAATAATTTTATTACGTCCTCTTTTTTTTCAACATCACAACTAAATGTAACTTTAGAATTTAATTTTTCTGCTAAAGGAACAACTCTTTTTTTTAAAGCATCACCTAAATAAGTAAATGCAAGTTCCGCACCAGCTTCAGCAAGTTTTTGAGAAATACCCCAAGCAATAGATCTTTCATTAGCAACTCCCATTATCAATCCTTTTTTACCCTTCATTAAACTCATAATTATACTTTCTCAAAAATTAAAGCAGCATTGGTTCCACCAAAACCAAAACTATTAGACATTACACTATTTAAAGTTACACCAGTTTCTGTTTTAGCAACTATAGGAAATTTTTTAGCTTCTTCATCCATTTCATTTATATTAGCAGATCCTGCTATAAAATTATTTTTCATCATAATTAAACAATAGATCGCTTCATGAACAGATGCTGCCCCTAAAGGATGGCCTGATAGTGATTTTGTGGAACTAATCTTTGGAATTTCATTTCCAAAAGCCTCTCTAACAGCATTTAATTCTGTAATGTCTCCAACTGGAGTAGAGGTTCCATGAGTATTTATATAATCAATTTTATTTTTAGATGTTGCTACTGCCATCTTCATACAACGTACAGCTCCTTCACCTGATGGAGCTACCATATCGTATCCATCAGAAGTTGCTCCATAACCAGTTAATTCTGCGTATATTTTAGCCCCTCTTGCTTTAGCATGTTCGTATTCTTCAAGCACAAGCACACCACCACCACCAGCAATTACAAAACCATCTCTAGTTTTATCGTAAGCTCTTGATGCAGTTTCAGGAGTATCGTTGTATTTAGATGATAATGCTGTCATAGCATCGAACATTGCAGTCATAGCCCAATGAATTTCCTCACTTCCACCAGCAAAAATTATATCCTGTTTACCCATTTGAATTAATTCCATTGAATTTCCAATACAATGTCCACTCGTTGCACAAGCAGAACTCATCGTATAGTTAGTTCCTTTAATTTTAAAAGGAACAGCAAGGGTAGCTGAAGCTGTGCTTGCCATAGTTCTTGGTACAATAAAAGGACCCATAAGTTTTGGAGTTTTAGCTCTTGTTTTATCTGCTGCTAAAATGACATTTTCTATTGAAGGACCACCTGATCCCATCACAATTCCAGTTTTAAAATTACTTACATCTTTTTCTTCCAATCCAGAGTCAGCAATTGCCTCTTTCATAGCTATATAGTTGTAAGCTGATCCAGAGCCCATAAATCTAATTGTTTTTCTGTCTATATAATCCTCTAGTTTAATTTTAGGTTTGCCATGAACATGGCTCTTTAGATTATGTTCCTTATATTCTTCAGCAAAAGAGATTCCTGGTTTAGATTTTAATAAAGATTGGTGCACTTCATCTTGATTATTACCTAAACAAGAAACTATACCTAGACCAGTAATCACAACTCTTCTCATTACTTAAATAATCCTACTTTTAAATTGTCCGCAGAGTATATTTTTTTTTCATCAGCAAGCAGTATTCCATTTGCGAGGCCAACAGTTGTCCCACCAGGTGACATAATTTTTTTCATATCTATCTCATATCTTACGTTTTTTACAGTTTGTAAAACTTCTCCTGTAAATTTAACAGTGCCGACTCCTAAAGCTCTCCCTTTGCCAGGATTTCCTTGCCATCCCAGAAAAAAACCTACTAACTGCCACATTGCATCTAAACCTAGACACCCTGGCATAACTGGGTCTTTTTTAAAATGACAATCAAAAAACCAAAGATCATTTTTAATATCTAATTCAGCTTTTAATAAACCTTTTTTAAAAGCTCCTTTGTCGTCATTAATTTCTGTAATTCTATCAAACATAAGCATTGGCGGAAGAGGTAATTTAGCATTACCTGGACCAAATAATTTGCCTTCTCCACAATTTATAAGCTCATCGTATGAGTAAGAGTTTTTTTTCATAAAATTGAGTACTCTTATTTACTTGATTTTGACGTTATATAATATAATTATAATACTAGTTTAGAATAATTATAACTAACAATAAGTATAAATTGTGAAATATATAGATAAATTAAGAAATTCTGGATTAAGACCTACGAAACAAAGACTTCAAATATGTGAAGTATTGTTTAATACTGAAAAAACATTCCACTTTACGATAAACGAGTTAGAGCAGAAGATTAAAAACAAGATAGATAATAAGATCTCCTTAGCGACTGTCTACAATACAGTACATGCTTTTGAAAAAAAAGGCTACTTAAAACAAATACCCATAAATTCAAATCAAACTTATTTTGATACTAATGTTACAGATCATCATCATTTTTATGATCTAAAAGATCAAAAACTGATTGATCTAGAAAATTCGGATGTAGGACCTATAAATATAAAAAAAAAGATTAATGGAAAGAGAATTAAATCTGTTGAGGTTCTAGTAAAACTTGAAGACTAAGTTTTCGATCAATTTAGCGTCATTATTAACCAATTGACACTTATTTAGAACCATTATAAACTAGAAGTGTAATAATCAATCTATAGGAAATTGTATGAGTACTGAAAATTTTAAAAATAAATCTTTTAAGGCCAATGAACTAGGCAAATGTCCTTTCACAGGAGCAGGAACACCTGCTAAATTTTCTGCAGGAAGAGGTCAAACAGTTAGAGACTTTTGGCCAAATAGTTTGAATCTTAAAATTCTTAGTCAACACTCTAATCTTTCTAACCCTATGGATAAGAAATTTAGTTACGCTAAAGAATTTAAAAAACTGAATTACAAGGCTTTAAAAAAAGATTTAAAAAAATTAATGACAAATTCACAGGATTGGTGGCCAGCTGATTATGGTCATTACGGTCCATTGTTTATTCGATTGGCTTGGCACGCAGCAGGAACTTATAGAACAGGTGATGGCAGAGGTGGTGCTGGAACAGGAAATCAAAGATTTGCTCCACTTAACTCTTGGCCAGATAATGTGAATTTAGACAAAGCAAGATTACTTTTATGGCCCATTAAGAAAAAATATGGGAGTAAAATTTCATGGGCTGATCTTTTTATACTAGTTGGAAACGTGGCTCTAGATTCAATGGGTTTTAAAACTTTTGGTTTTGGAGCAGGCAGAACTGATATCTGGGAACCTGAAGATGATATCTATTGGGGTTCAGAAAAAGAGATGCTAGGTGTAGAACGATATAGTGGTAAACGAGATTTAGAACAGCCGTTGGGTGCTTCGCACATGGGATTAATTTATGTCAATCCACAAGGTCCAGACGCAAATCCAGATCCAAAACTTGCCGCACACGATATTAGAGAAACATTTGGAAGAATGGCTATGAATGATTATGAAACAGCAGCACTAGTGGCAGGAGGACATACATTTGGAAAATCCCATGGTGCAGCATCTGAGTCATATAAAGGTCCTGACCCAGAAGCATCAAGACTTCAAGATCAATCTACAGGATGGAATAGTGGATATAAATCTGGAAAAGGAGTTGATGCAATAAGTAGTGGTATTGAGGGAGCTTGGACACAAAATCCTATTAAATGGGATATGGGATATTTAGATTGTTTATACGGCCATGATTGGGAACTCACAAAAAGCCCCGCGGGTGCTCATCAATGGACTCCAAAGAAAAATGGTCAAAAGATTAAAATGGTTCCAGATGCACATCAAAAAGGTGTGCTTCATCCACCGATGATGCAAACAACGGATATATCAATGAAAGTTGATCCAAGTTATGGACCTATAACAAAACATTTTCATCAAAACCCTGAAGAGTTTCATGATGCATTTGCTAGGGCTTGGTTTAAATTAACTCATAGAGATATGGGCCCTAGAGTTTGTTACCTTGGCAGCGATGTTCCTAAAGAACAATTGATCTGGCAAGACCCAATTGATAAGCCAAGATATAAACTTAAATCAAAAGATATTAAAGATTTAAAAATAAAAATTACTAAATCAAAAATATCTATCCCAGATTTAGTTTCTACAGCATGGGCATCGGCGTCTACTTTTAGAGGTTCAGATAAGAGAGGTGGAGCGAATGGCGCAAGAATAATGCTAGAACCACAAAAAAGCTGGGTTGTGAATAATCCTCAGAAATTATCAACTGTGGTTAAAGCTTTAAATAAAATTAAAGATCAATTTGATAATAAAAAGAAAAGCGTATCAATGGCAGACTTAATTGTCTTAGCAGGTGGTGTTGGTATTGAGATGGCTGCTAAAAAGGCAGGTTATAAAGTTAACGTCCCGTTTTTGGCAGGCAGAGGAGATGCGAGACAAGATCAGACTGATATTAATTCTTTTGGTCTTCTTGAACCTCAGGCAGATGGTTTTAGAAACTATTTGAATGGAGGAGTTTCAATTGTCTCGGCAGAGGAAAAATTGGTAGATAAAGCACAATTAATGGGTATTACCGCACCAGAAATGACAGCACTTTTAGGTGGTATGAGGGTTTTAAATACTAACTATGATGGTTCAAATTATGGCGTTTTTACAAATAAACCCGGTTCTCTTACTAACGATTACTTCGTGAATCTATTAGATATGGATACTACATGGAAAGAAGAAGATAAATCTGAGCAAACATTTGTTGGGAAAGACAGAAAAACACAAAAAACTAAATGGAAAGCAACAAGAGTTGATTTAATTTTTGGTTCAAATTCTCAATTAAGAGCTCTTGCAGAAGTTTATGCTTGTGAGGACTCAGGTGAAAAATTTGTTAATGATTTTATAGCTGCATGGACAAAAGTAATGAATGCAGACAGGTTTGATCTTAAATTGAATTAATCGAGTAAAATAGAAAAGAATAATAATATGGCCACCGTAAGTTTTGAAGATTTTTACGAAGTTCCAGATTTAAATTTTGATATTGAGAGATTGAGAAATGATCTCGATAAAATTTTAAAGAATAAGAAATTCAAGTCTCCAGGTGTAACGCATTTTGGTGCAATCTCAATCAATCAAATCCCGAATGATGAAGATTCAATTAAAGGGAACAATGTTAGAGGAAAATATTGGACAATCGCAGATGATACCGGAAAAGAGGTATCAAGAGATATCGATATAGATGAATCTAAATATACACAATTAGTTCCTGAATTTGAAAATACATACTTTGCGGAAGTTTACAAAGAATTAAGCAAGAGATTTAAATTAGGAAGAGTTAGGCTTTTATTAAAAGAGCCTAGATCAACTTTGAGTTGGCACAAAGATCCAGAATGTAGGCTCCATGTTCCTATAATCACAAATAAAGGGTGTTCAATGGTCATAGAGAATGTTGCTAAACATTTACCTGCAGATGGTAAAGTTTGGATTACAAATAACACAAAATATCATAATTTTTTTAACGGAGGGGAACAGGCTAGAATACACCTTGTGGCTTGTGTTCTTAAAAGTCCTTTCAAAAACTGATGGAAATTACTAAAGGCATATTTCAAGCATCTCAAAACATTTATCAAAATAATAAAGGTTCGATACTTAGAACTGTAATTTATACAATTGGACATTTTGCAATTGCGATTACTGTTTTAATGTTAGTTGCGGATGTTTCTTTTAAAGTTGCTCTAACAGATGCTATTGTTGAACCAATTGCAAATTCAATTTGGTATTTTATTTTAGATAAATGGTGGGCAAGCAAGTCAAAGAAATAAGAAAACTCAATATCCAGCAAAAAAAAAGCAATTAGTAATCATTCGCAAGAAAATCACGCTAATAATAATCATTCGCATGAATAATTATTGTAATAAGTTTATTTATGATTAATTCTTATCGTATGCAAATAGAAAATTACAATTGTAAAAAATGCGGACTAACAATTTCCTCGACTTGTTCTAAGTGTGATAAAATTGTTGATGTTGAAGTCCTTGACGATGGTTGTATTGTTCAGAAAACAAAATGTTTAGATTGTGCAAATGCTCCTGTAATTAAGGACGTATGTGAACAACAAAAGTAGTTTAACATTAAAAAATATAAGTCGAATAGATTAAGATTAATTTACGCCCCAGGAATTTTCTATTTTTACCCAACCCTTAAAGGTTCCAGTTTTCACCTTACACCAATCATCATTACAATTCTGTATTAACAAAACTCTACCCTTTTCTATTTTTGCTAAAGGTTTTGAAAAATTTGATGGCCTGCTAAACAAAATTTTATCGATCTTTGGTATTAAAGAATTAACCTTTTTGAGTTGAGAGATATGTATCCATCCACTATTATTTTTGAGATCAATAATCCTTCTAAAATTCTCTTTTTTATCAATCTGTTTTATGGGTAAATTAATCTTTTTATAGATGTATTTAATAGGATATTCAAATCCTGGACCGTATCTAACATTAACTTTATTTTTTTTTAATGAAAGAAAAATTTCATTTGCAAAAACGTTAAGTGGAAAAAAAATCCAGATCAAGATTAAAAAATAAAATTTTTTCATTATTTAGCGACACCTTATTTTTTTATTAAATTTAACTTTTCTAAAATCAAGATTTAAAAGATCAATAATTAATATTTGATTTTTTAGGTTTTGCCCAATTTTCATTATCATTTTCAATGCTTCATTCGCTTGAGTTGTTCCCACAATTGATGCAGTTGTGCCTAGAACTCCCTCAAATTCACAATTTAAGTTATCGTCTGAAATCTCATTTTCTTGGTAGAAACTTTTTAAAGAAGCTGTTTTTCTATCGTTAAAATCAAATGTAAATACATGACCATCGAATTTACTAATTGCTCCTGTTACCAATTTTTTTTTCAACTTTACGCAGAAATCATTAATTAAAAATTTTGTCTTAAAATTATCTGAACCATCAATAATTATTTCATAATCTTTAATTATATTTTTGATATTATTCTTATTTAGTCTTGATTTGTAAGTTTTAATTTTAGTAGATGGATTTATTTCCCTCAGTTTTTTTGCGGCTACACTAACTTTTGATTTTTTTATATCTTTAGAAGAAAATAGGCTTTGTCTATGTATGTTGGAAAGATTTACGATATCATTATCAACAAGACCAATAGTTCCAATACCAGCTCTTACTAGATTTTCTGCAGCAGGACAACCTAATCCTCCAACACCAACAATTAAAATTTTAGAGGATAAAATTTTTTTTTGACCTCTCGCACCTATATTTTTCAAAACTAATTGTCTTGAGAATCTTTCAATTTGAGATTTGTTAAGACTTTCTCTCATTTACCAGTTGAACCAAAACCACCTGCTCCTCTTATTGACTCTGGAAGTTCATTTGTTTCTTCTAGATCCATTTTTATAACTGGAGTTAAAATCATTTGAGCAATTCTATCGTTGTTATTGATTTTAAAACTTTTGTAACCATGATTAAATAAAATAACTTTTATTTCTCCTCTATAATCACTATCAATTGTACCAGGTGTATTTAAAACACTAATATTGCTTTTTGCCGCTAATCCCGACCTTGGTCTTATTTGAATTTCATATTCTTTAGGAAATGCAACTGATAATCCAGTTGGTACTAGGCACGATTCTCCTGGCTTTAATTCAATTGATTTATCTATATATGCCATTAGGTCCATGCCAGATGCACCATTAGTTTTATATGATGGTAATTTTACAGAAGGTTTTAATTTCTTTACTAAAACTTTAATCATTAGTTTAAATGATCAATGATTTTTTCAACTAATTCATCTGAAATTTCTGATTTAGATTTATATTTAAGTCTTTCAATTTTTTTATTTTTATAAAGAATTGATGCTTCATTAAAATCTGATTCAAAACCAATTGATTTATTTGATACATCATTTGCAACAATCCAATCACAATTTTTTTCACTTAGTTTTTTATTGGCATAGTTTTCTAAATCATTTGTTTCAGCTGCGAAGCCTACAACAAGTTTCGGTCTTAAGGAGTTATGATTAGAGACATAATCAAGAATATCGACATTTTTTTCCAAGTCTAAACTAATTTCATCCTGTTTCTTAATTTTTATTCTAGAAATTTTTTTCATTTTATAGTCACACACTGCCGCTGAAAATATTGCAACATCGGCTGGTAAACTTTTAAGTGTCGATTGAAACATTTCTTCAGCAGTTTCAACTTTGATCAAATTGATATCATTATTTATTTCTAAATTTGTTGGTCCTGAAATTAAAGTTGTTTCAAAACCCTTTTTTGATAATGATTTCGCAATTTCATAGCCTTGCTTACCACTGGATTTATTAGATATATATCTTACCGGATCAATGTACTCTTTGGTTGGCCCTGCGGTCACGATTGCCTTTAATTTATTTTTTTGTTTTAAATTTTTGAAATAAATTTTAAGCTTATTTATAATCTCTTTTGGCTCCGACATTTTACCTTCACCATATTCTCCACATGCCATATCTCCAATTTCAGGACCAATTAATTCATAGTTATAGGTTTTTAGTTTTGTTATATTTTGTTTAGTAGATTGATGTTCCCACATCCTTACATTCATTGCAGGAGCAATAAAAATTTTTTTGTTTGACGCAAGAGCAACAGTTGAAGCTAAATCGTCTGAACTTCCATTAGCAAGTTTAGATATTGTATTTGCTGTTGCAGGGGCAATTAAAATGAGATCTGCCCATCTTGAAAGATTTATATGATCCATTTCTACCTCATTTTCTATACTAAAAAGATCCTGATAAACTTTAGATTGAGATAACGAAGTAATTGAAAGAGGTGTCACAAATTCAGCACCACTTTTAGTAAGAATTGTTTTTATAATTACACCATCTTTTTTTAAAAGTCTGATTAATTCAAGACTTTTATATGCAGCTATACCTCCACAAATTATTAATAAGATTTTTTTATTATTCAAGTTACCCATGAAGTGAATTAAAATACCAATAGACCAAAAATTACAAGGACTAAAAAGCCAATAATAGATTGATTTCTAAAAGCTGTCATTTCTGATTTTTTTGTATTCAAAGCGGTATAAGAGTTTGAATTTTGTGGAATTTGACCACTAGCTAAATATGTTAGAGCTTGATTAGCTTTATCCATTATTTCTGGGAATTCTGGTAATCTTTTAATCACCTCAGATGTACTTTGAATTGTTTCATTAATTGTGGTCATAGGATCTTTTGTTTCTCTTAACCAATTCTCTAGAACAGGTTTAGATGTAGTCCAAATATTTGTATTTGGATTTAATTTTCTGGCTACCCCCTCCACAACAACCATTGTTTTTTGGAGCATCAGAAGTTGAGGTTGTGTTTGCATGTTAAATTTTTCTGTAACATCAAATAATTGTTTTAATAATTTTCCACCAGAAATATCTTTTACTGTTTGGCCAAAAATTGGTTCACCAATTGATCTTAGGGCTTGAGCAAGGTCATCAATTGGAACCTCTTTAGGAACCAGTCCAGCAACCAAATGCACTTCAGCTACTTTACGATAATCTCTTTGAATAAAACCAAATAATATTTCTGCCAAAAATCTTTTACTCATTTTATCAAGTCTACCCATTATTCCAAAATCAATTGGAACTATATGAGCATTATTATCTATAAATATATTTCCTTGATGCATATCAGCGTGAAAAAATCCATCTCTCACTGCATGTCTTAGAAAATTTTGAATAATGTCGTTTGCAATTTTTTCAGTATTTAAATTTCTTTTTTTTAGCTCCTCAGTTTCCCTAATAGAAATTCCATCAACCCAATCTAATGTCATTACATTTTCACTTGTAAAATTCCAATAAATTTCTGGAACTCTAAACCCAGCATCGTTTTTAGTATTTTCCGCGTATTCATTAGCTGCAGCTGCTTCAAATCTTAAATCCATTTCTAAATTTGTTATTTCTTTAAGTAAAAAAACTACTTCGACCAATTTTAATCTTTTTGTCTTTTTAATAAACGACTCCACTAAAAAAGCAAAAAGCATAATTGCATCAATCTCATCATTAAAAATTTTCTTTATGTTTGGACGTAAAATTTTTATAGCAACATCCTTGATAGTCCCATTGTCGTTGATTTGAGCTTTGTGAACTTGAGCTATTGAAGCTGCTGCAACTGGCTCACTTAAATTTATAATTGAGTCATATGTTTCCTGTCCTAAATCTTTTTTTACGATTTCTTTAGCTTGTATTAGTGGAAATGGGGGCAACTTATCTTGAAGATTTTCTAGTTGCTTTGAGAAACTCTCCCCAATTATATCTGGCCGCGTAGCTAAGAATTGTCCAAGTTTTATAAAGGTTGTACCCATAGTCTCTAAGGAATCCGATAAGCGCTCACCCTCACTTTTAATTGAACCTTTTTTTTTAGGTGAAAAAGATATTGATAAAAATTTAAATAGCAATGTGATTACTAGTGGTGGCTTTTGAAATTTTGAGATTATCTCTAATATATCTGAGCTAGCTATTTTTCGTCCAAGTTTAAATAAAGTAATAAATTTTTTAATCATTAAACTTTCCAACCACTATGTATAGATATTATTCCATTGGAGAAATTCCTATAATTGCATTTTTGAAATTTATTCGTTTTCATATATTCTAAAAGCTCTTCTTGATTGACAAAATTATCAATACTTTCGATTAGATAATCATAGGGTTCTCTTTGTCCAACAACGTATTTACCAATTAAAGGAATTAATTTAGAATATTTTTTATAGATAAATTCTAAGTTTTTATTCTGTATTTTGGAAAATTCTAAACAAAAAAATCTTCCACCTTTTTTTAAGACTCTATACGCCTCTGATAGGGATTTATCTAAGTCCCTTGTGTTTCTCAAGCCAAAACTAATGGTATAAAAATCAAATGAATTACTTTTAAGGGGAAGTTTTTCTGCACTGGATATTATCCATTTTATATTTTTATAATTTTTAAGCTTCCCTTTTCCTTTAGCCACCATTCCTTTATTTGGATCTATACAAGTAATATGATTGTTAATATCTGTGTTATCTAAATAAAGTTTCCCTATATCTCCAGTCCCACAAGCAACATCAATCAAGCTTTTATTTTTCGATGGTCCCATCATATTGATTAAGTTTTTTTTCCAAAGTCTATGTATTCCAAATGACATAAAATCATTCATTAAATCATATCTATCAAAAACTTGATCAAATACACCCTGAACTAACCCTTTTTTATTTTGAAGATGTTGTTGCATTTTTAATTAATTATTCATTTAATATAATAGTAAATGCCAGAATTACCAGAAGTAGAAATAGTCCGACAATCTTTATTAAAAAATATAAAGGGTAAAAAAATCAATAAAGTTTTGGTTAGAAACAGAAACTTAAGATTTAAATTGGAAACCTCCTTTGAAAAAAAGCTAAAAAATAAATTTATTTCAAATATCAAAAGATTCTCAAAATATTTGATTATTGAGCTGGAAAATAAAAGTTTTTGTATTGTCCACTTAGGAATGTCAGGAACAATTCATGTCATTAAAAATAAAAAAAACAATCTACCTACCAACGCTAGTTTTTATAATTCACCAAATTTGCCTAAAAATCACAATCATGTAGAATTTTTTTTTAAGTATATGAAGGTAATTTATAATGATCCAAGAAGATTTGGTTACTTTCAATTTTTAGACGATTTTAACAGTCTAAAAAAAAAGTTTCAAAATTTTGGGCCAGAACCTTTTGATAAAAAATTTAACTCAAAGTATTTGATTAATTATTTTAAAAAAAAAGACAAGAATATAAAAAATTTTTTATTAGATCAAAATTTTGTATCTGGAATTGGAAATATTTACGCAAGTGAAATTTTATATTTATCAAAAATTAATCCTTCATTATCAGCTAAATATTTGAAAAAAAAACAATGCAAAAATATAGTTATAAATTCAAGAAAAATTTTACAAAATGCTATAAGAAAAGGTGGATCAACCATAAGAGACTTTAAAAATACAAAAGGCGATCAAGGTAATTTTCAAAAAGAGTTCAAGGTTTATGGTAGAGATAAACAAAAATGTAAAAGATTTAGTTGTTCAGGAAGAATTAATAAAATAACTCAATCAAATAGATCAACATTTTTTTGTGAAATATGTCAAAAATAATAAATATATTATTGACCAGGCCTATTTAAGCGGTTATACCCCTGCAAAATTATGGCTAATACAAAATCAGCAATTAAAAGAATTAGACGAATATCTAAACAGACCGCGGTTAACAAAGCGAGGAAAAGTAGATACAAAATTGCATTAAAGAAGATAAACGTCCTGATTGAAAACAAAAAAAAGTCAGAAGCTTTAAAGTTCTTACCTAAGTTGAATTCTGAGTTAATGAAGATTGCCAAAACTGGAATTATAAAAAAACAAAATGCATCCAGGAATGTATCAAGAATTACAAAAAAAATTAGTTCGTTATAATTTCTATACCTCAAGTTGATTCAACTTAAAGAATACGCTTCATGTATGATGCTTTGATCTTAAATTACAATATTTAGAATTAGTAAAAAGATATTATATTTAATTCAATCATAAATTTTATTTATTTTTTTGATACATAAAAAAAAATTTGTCAAAGAAATTTAAAAAAAATTTTTTACACAATCCCAGATTTTATTTATTTTCGGTTTAGTAAAATAATTTGTTGCAATAACCCTCATTATTGATGTAACTGGAGTCTATTGATGTAACTGGAGTCTCTCCAAAAAAATGAACAACACGCATACAAATAAAAATTTTGACAAGATTATTCTTGATTGGAAACTTATTCAGTCTGAATTAAAACTTAAATTGGGAATAGAAATTTATGAAAGTTGGATAAATAAAATTGATTTACATGAAGAGTTTAATAATTATATCTTATTAACTGTCCCTACCAGATTTATCCGTGACTGGATCACTTCAAGATACTTAGATCAAATTTTGCAAACTATCAGAAAACATAAAAAACAAATTATCAGGATAGAATTTAAGATTTTGGAAAAAAAGGATACTAAAAGTGAAAAATTTGGTGATCTTAATCAAATAAAAGAAACTCAAAAAGTCTCATTTATTAAAGAGTCTCATCTCCAGTATAGTCGAATAGATCCTAATAAAAGATTTGAAAACTTTTTAATTGGCTCAAGTAATAAAATAGCTTTTGAGGCTTCTTTAAAGGTGTCTGAGAATATTTCTCATTATAATCCCCTTTATATATATGGAGGTGTAGGTTTAGGTAAAACTCATCTTTTAAATTCAATAGGCTACGAAATGAGCAAAAATAGAAAAGTGATGTTTATTTCAGCTGAACGTTTTATGTATCAATTCGTAAAATCAATTAAATCTAACGATATGGTAAAATTTAAAGAACATTTTAGAAATACAGATGTTTTATTAATAGACGATATACAGTTCATGAATGGCAAAGAAGCTATGCAGGAAGAGTTTTTTCATACTTTTAATGCACTTTTGGATAAAGAGTCACAAATAATTGTTTCAGCTGATAGACCACCTAATAAGTTATCTCGAATTCAAGAAAGAATTAAATCAAGATTCTCTGGAGGTCTAGTTGTAGATATTCAAAAACCTGAGTATGATTTAAGAAAAAAGATCATCAATCACAAGATAAATGAATTAACTAGTTTATATTCTGACAAAGTAAATGTTACAGATGAAATTCAAGATTTTATCAGTAATAAAATTACCACTAATGTCCGGGAATTAATTGGAGCGATAAATCGTATAGTCTCATTCTCGAGAATTTATAACAAACTACCAAGTCTATCCGAGACAAAGATTATTTTGAAAGATTTGTTAAATTTAACAGAAAATAACGTAACAATAGACTCAATACAAACAATTGTCTGTAAATTTTTTAAAATTAGTAAAAATGAGATGTTATCCTCAAGAAGATCGAGATATTTAGTTAGACCAAGACAGACTGCTATTTACCTAACTAAAATTTTAACCACAAAATCATTACCAGAAATAGGACGAGAATTTTCAAATCGAGATCATACGACTATAATTCATTCTGTGAAAACAATAGAAAAATTAAAAGAAAAAAATCCAGATATGAATGATAATATAAATAAATTAAAAAATATTATTTTATATAATAAAGAAGGATGAAATTTAACGTTAATCAAAAGGAGCTTCAAGAAGCTTTAAGTTATTGTCAAGGTGTAATAGAAAAAAGAAGCACGTTGCAGATACTTTCTAATGTTTTACTTAATGCAAGTAACTCAAAATTAACAATCACAGCCACAGATCTTGATTTAATTTTCATTCATCAAATTGAAAATGTTGAAATTTTAGAGGAGGGAGATACAACTACAACCTCATCAATTATGTTTGATATTGTTAGAAAATTTTCTTCAGACAAAAAATTAAACTTATCAATGAATAGTCAAAACAAACTGCAACTAGAGTCTGAAAAATCAATATTTAATCTAAATTGTATAAATTCTTCAGAGTTTCCGCTTACAGACGAAAATTTTAATGATAATACTTTTACAATTAATTCAAAACATTTTTTAAAGTTACTTAATAAGTGTAAGTTTTCAATATCGAATGATGAAACACGTCATTACTTAAGTGGTATATATTTTCATCAAACTGAAGTTGAGGATAAGATCTATTTAACTGCTGTAGCAACTGATAGTCATAGGATGTCAATTTCTAAAATAAGATTAAGTGAAAAAATAAATTTTGACCCAATTATTCTTCCAAAAAAAACTATTTTCCAACTTTGCTCTTTACTAGATAATTATGATGGTGATCTTAAAATATCTAACTTAAAATCAAAAATAAAGTTTGAATTAACTAATAGTATTTTAATTTCTAAATTAATTGATGGAAAATTTCCAAATTATGTACAAGTAATTCCTAAAAATAATCAAAAAAAATTAGAGACAAATCTAAAATCATTTTTAGGATCTATTGATAGGGTCGCATCAGTATCAATAGATAAAAAAGATGGAGTTAAGTTTAAGCTATCTAAGGATACCTTAAATCTTTCTGTTAATAATACTACTAGTGGTGATGGTAATGAAACCTTAGGTGTTCAATTTGACCATGATTTAGAAATCAGTTTCAATTCGAGATATTTAATAGATATTGCTTCACAGCTTGAAGGGGAAAAAATAGAATTATTTTTAAACGATACAGGATCTCCAGCTTTAATAAAAGATCCGGGTGATTTTGATAGTATCTATGTGGTGATGCCCATGAAAGGCTAATCTATAAGATTTAATTCTGAATAAATTTTATTCTCTAAAGTTTTAAGAAATACTTCTTTTTCCAAATCATTATTTATTCTTTGCATTATAGATATAGTAATAGTTCTATTGCTAATTTTTCTTCCTGATTTAGGCCAGACATATCCAGAATTAATCGCAACTGGTTGACAAGCAATTTTAAGTTTCTCATAAATTCTAGAGGCTCCTTTTTTAAAAGGTGGTCTTTCATTAGGTAAAACTCTAGTTCCTTGAGGAAAAATTATCAAAGGTCTCTCTGAATTAGTAACTACACTTGAAATTTCATCATAAAAACTGAGATTATCTTTTGTAATTTGGCCTCTTTTAATTGATATGGATCCAATTTTTTTTAAATACCATCCGAATATAGGTATGAGTAATAACTCTTTTTTAAGGATAAATACAGGTGAGTTAAATAAAGTTTGAAGAAAGAAAGTTTCAAACATTGATTGATGTGATGCTGCTATAAAAAATTTTTCATCTTTAATAATATTTTCATTCCCTTTAATTATTATTTTTGTTGAAAGAAAAAATTTTACACAAAAACTCGTCCAGTGACCCATCAACTTACCACCAAATAAGACTACTTGCTTAGGTAAGAAAAATGAGGGCAAAAAAATTATTGAAATAATAATAATTCCAATAAAAAAAAATAATGTAAATATAAAGTTTCTTAACATTGTGTTAAAAGCTAGATTATTTCCGTATGCTTTTGTCTTTTTCTAATTACATTAATCTTTGAACCTTTAATTAATAATTCTATTGGTTTAGGTCTTAAATTATAATTTGAGCTTAAAGACATACCGTACGCGCCAACATCGCATATAGCTATTAAATCTTTTTCCTCTAATTTTTGAAATTTTTTTAACGTTATAAATTTATCAGTACTTTCGCAAATTGGACCAACGAATTCATAAGGTTTATTTGATAATTTATTAGATTTTATTACTGGCAATGTCCTATGAAATGCCCCATATAATGCGGGTCTCATAAGATCATTCATAGCAGCATCTAAAATTATAAATTTTTTCTTACCACTGTCTTTAATATAAATAACTTTACTTATTAACATACCAGTATTGCCAATTATAGATCTTCCAGGTTCAAAAATAATTTTTACTTTATGTTTATCGAGAAAATTATTTATTGCACTGTTATACTTTTTATAATTAAGTGTTTTGTTTTTATCAGTATAATTAATTCCCATACCTCCACCTAAATCAATAAATTCAAATTGATGATTAGTCTTATCTAAAATATGGCTAACAGCTTCAAGCATTTTTCCATAGGGTTTATAATCTAAAATTTGACTACCTATGTGAACACTCAAACATTTTAAGTCTATATTTTTTGAACTTTTACAAAAATCTACAATTTTATGAAATGTATTTTTATTTACTCCAAATTTATTCTCTTTTTTTCCTGTAGAAATTTGATTTAGTGTTTTTGCATCTGTATTAGGATTAAGTCTAACTCCAACCCTTACTTTTTTGTTTCTTAATTTTGCAAGTCTATTTATTTCTATTATTTCACTTAATGACTCAGCATTAATGAGTAGTATTTTTTTATTTATTGCAAAATTCAATTCACTAGAAGTTTTTCCAACTCCAGAAAATACTATTTTATTTGGTTTTATTCCTGCTTTTATGGCTATCATAAGTTCACCTAAAGAAACTACGTCGGCCCCTAAACCAAATTTTTTAATTTCTCTAATTAAATTAACATTAGTGTTAGATTTAACTGCAAAACAAATTAAAGGTGAAAAAGATTTAAAATTTTCTTTAAATTTATTTACATTTTCTTTTAATTTTGAATATGAATAACAATAAAAAGGTGTTCCAAACTTTTTAGCTATTTTCTGGAAATTGACTTTTTCCAATGTTAGTCTTTTTTTAATGTATCTCATGAAGTTTTGTTAATTATAATTGTTGGTATTTTAATTTCTTGATTTGAGGCTTTATATTCAGGATCACCTTTTTTTCCACAAGAAACTAAAGTACAACAAACTAAAATAACAAATGTAATTTTTTTAATCATCTTAATTTTTTATATTTCCTTATCATCTTTTTGATATTATCAAAAGATGTTCCACCATAAGATTTTTTGGAATTGATAGAATTCTTTAAATCAAACACTTTTAGCACATCATTCGTTAATGTAGGTTCTATCTTTTTTAAGTCTTCTAATGATAATTCGTTTAGTTTTTTCTTTCTCTTTTCAGCTAAGTTCACTAGCAAAGCTGTTTTTTGATAAGCTTTTCTAAAAGACATAGAATTATTCTTAACAAGGTAATCTGCTAAATCTGTTGCAGTAATGTAACCTGAGTATGCTAATTCAAGCATTCTTTTTTTGTTGGGACTCACATTTTTAAGAATTTCATTGAATATTTTTAAACTTTCAAAAAGAACATCATATGATTTAAAAATAATTTCTTTATCATCTTGAAGGTCTTTGAAGTATGAAAGAGGCAATCCTTTTAATATAGTGAACATTGAAAATAAATTACCAAAAGTAATTCCTGATTTACCTCTTAAATACTCTAAGAGATCAGGATTTTTTTTTTGTGGCATTATTGATGAACCAGTTACTATTTTATCTGAAAGGTTAATAAGATTAAAACCATCAGAATTCCAGATAATTAACTCCTCAGAAATTCTTGATAAATGCAATGAACAAACCGAAACACTGTAAAGAAAATCTAAAACGAAATCTCTATCTGCTACAGTGTCGATTGAATTATTTGTAGGTCTTTCAAAACCAAGCTTTTTTGTTGTATAATTCCTGTCAATGTTAAATGAAGTTCCAGTTAATGCAGCAACACCTAATGGATTTTCATTTAAACTATTTAGATTATTTTTAAATCTCTCTTTGTCTCTTTTAAACATCTCTACGTATGCCATTAAATAGTGTGCAAATGAAACTGCTTGTGCATTTTTTAAATGAGTAAAACCTGGCATAATAGTATCTACATTTTTTTCAGCTAAATAAATTGAATTGTTGATAACTTTATTTAACATCACACTAATTTGTTGATTTGCAGATTTAATCCAGATCTTAAAGTCAGTTATTACTTGGTCGTTTCTAGATCTTGCTGTGTGAACATATCCAGCATCTTCACCAATTATTTGAAAAAGTCGTTTTTCAATATTAATATGAATGTCCTCGTAATTTTTATTAAATTCAAATTTTTTGTTAGATATTTCTTTTTCAATTTTATTCAGTCCATGAATAATTATATTTTTTATTCTAAAGGAAATTATTTTTTGTTTAAATAACATTTCTACATGAGCAATAGAAGCATTTATATCCTCTTTATAGAGTCTTTTATCTACATCAATAGAGCTACCTATTTTTTGTGAGAGATTAGACGAATTATTTTTAATTCTTGTATTCCATATTGTCTGGTTGTTTTTATTTTTTACCATGATAATTAATTATACCTATTTATCATGAGATTATTAATAATATTTATTTTAATGCTTTCAAATTCTTTTGCTAGTGATGCTACCGATATAAAAAATTTAGTCATTAATAAAGAGTTAAAAAATTACCGGGATATAACGTTTTTAGACATTAAAAATAAGGAATTAAACTTAACTGATTATAAGGGAAATCTAGTTATATTGAATTTTTGGGCAACTTGGTGTGCTCCATGCAAAGATGAAATGCCATCTTTGGATTTATTAACTGAAAATCCAAATTTAGATAATCTTAAGATATTTCCCATAAACATTGGTAAGGATACTAATCAAAAATCTTTAACTTTCTTTGAGGATTTGAAGATAAAAAATTTAGAAATATATTTTGACCCACCTATTACATTGGCCAAGAAATTTAAATTAAGAGGTCTTCCTACAACTATAATTTTTAATAAAGATGGACTTGAGTTTGCGAGAATAATTGGATCAATTGACTTTGTTGATGAAAAATTTATTAAATGGTTGAGTAATTTTAACTAATTTTTAAAAAAATATGCAAAAGAAACAAGAGCTATAATTGCTATAAATTGTAGTAACACTCTTAATTGCATTAATTTATTAGAGTATTTTTTACTTGTTTCTCCACCTTTAAATAAAGTTCCAATACCAAGAATTAGAACTAAACCAACTGCCACAAGTAAGATTATAGATAAAATTTTTACTAATATTCCAGAAATCATAAAATTATAGTAGGCTGTTTTATAGATAAAAAAACATAAATCAATTACTATGACATTTTGCCTTGATACAACCATTATAAAACCAGAAAAAGATGTGAAAATTGAAAACGCAGTCATTTTACTACATGGATATGGAGGTGATGGTAAAGACATAAGTATGCTTTCATTAAATTGGAAAAGGTACCTTGCAAATACAATTTTTCTCTGTCCGAATGGTCATGAACCTTGTCCAATAAATCCATCTGGGTATCAATGGTTTGATCTTACAAAAGATGATCCAAAACACATCTTAAAGGAAACAATCCAAGCTGAAAAAAAACTCAATCAATTTATAGATGAAGTAAAAATTAAATATAATTTAAAAAACAATAAGATTTGCCTGTCCGGTTTTAGCCAAGGATGCATGATGTCAATTAATTTAGGGCTTACTTCTGAAGATAAATTTAGTTGTGTGGTAGGTTTTTCTGGCAAGATTATCAATCAAGAGGATCTCAAGCAAAGAAAGAGAAACTCAACAAATGTTCTTTTAATTCATGGTGATAGTGATCAAGTTGTCTCACCCAATTATATGTTAGAGGCAAAAGATTTCTTTATTAGATCTAATATCGAAATAGAGACCCATTTAATTAAAAATTGTGATCATCATATTCCTATCACAGCTTCTAGCATAGCATTAAATTATATTTTAAAAAAGATAAAATGAGTTCTTAATATTGAAATCATTTTTTATTTAAGTTAAAATTAATCTATGAATAACTTTATTGAACAAGATGTGTCACTAGAAAAATGTCCTGCATTAGTTTTGAATGCCGACTACAGACCTTTAAGCTATTACCCTTTATCATTGTGGTCTTGGCAAGATACAGTAAAGTCAGTTTTTTTAGATAGAGTAATTATAGTAAGTAGTTATGACAGAATTGTAAGAAGTCCATCTTTCAAAATGCAGCTTCCAAGCGTTATTGCTCTTAAAGATTACATAATTCCACAATCTAAACCAAGTTTCACAAGATTTAATGTTTTTTTAAGGGATAAATTTTCTTGCCAATATTGTGGAAGTGGGGAGGAATTAACTTTTGACCATTTGTTGCCAAGATCAAAGGGTGGAGAAACGCACTGGGATAACGTTGTAACAGCATGTTCAGCATGCAATGTTAAAAAAGGTGGAAAATTATTAAAATCTTCAGGAATGAAACTCAATCAATATCCTTATCAACCATCTACCGAAGATTTACATAGAAATGGAAAGAATTTCCCCCCTAATTATTTACATAAAAGTTGGATGGACTATTTATATTGGGATGTTGAGTTAGAAGCTTAAAATTAAATTTTCTCAGAAATATTTATTGCTAATTTAGATCCAGCTTTGATAATTCTATCCATTATGGCGTATAAGCCTTTTTTGGTTGCACCCTCCTCATAAGCAATCTCCTTATGATCTAATTCATCTTGTCTAAATTTTGTAATTTTCTTTTTTAATTCTTCCTCTTCAGGACCAAGCTGATTAATTTGATCTAAATAATGCTTATCAATAACTTCTTCAACAGATGCCGTGCATAGCATTGCAGCTTTTTTGCCCAATAATGTAGAGCCAAATCCTAATCCAACACCTAATAAATCCCATAAAGGTAAAAATTTTGTTGGTTCAATATTTCTCTTTTTTATTTCATTTTCAAAAAATTGACAATGTTCTATTTCGTGCTCTTTCATATCTTCAATTGTTTTTTTTAAACTCTCATCTTTAACAATAGTGTTTAAAGCTAACAATTGACCTTCATATATCTTCACAGCACCTCTTTCACCAGCATGATCAACTCTAATAAATTCCTGTACTCTTTTATTTATTTTTTTCATATTTTTTAAAAATTTTTAAAAGTGTTATAATAAATAATAAACTAAATACAATATTAATACTTGTGAGCGATAATCCAAAAATCCTAAATGTCACATCTTTACAGCTTATTGTTTTTTCACTTAATTGTTTAAGCAAATCTTCTTTGGTGATAATTTCAGTCAAATTCTTTACTCCACAAACAGATGACTCCTGAAAAAAACCTTGTTCAATTCCAAAATGATAAAATGAAATTGTAAAAGAGAAAATAAAAGTAAGAATTAATAACATAACTAAGAATTTCTGATTTTTTTTAATTAAAAAGATCGCCATTATTATCATGATACTTAATATGTAAGGTATTCTCTCAATTAAACATAAATTACAAGGCTGATGTCCAAGAATATATTCTATAAAAAAAGCAGAAATTAAAGCAATAAAGCTAAATATAAAAATTATTTTTAAATAAAATTCAGCTTTTAAATTAAACATTAGATTTAAAAATTAGATAAATTACTATTCCAACAATAACAATTAATATTCCAATTATCGTAAACCATTTTGACCCATGTTTATCCATAAATTCATTAAACAAATCTCCAAACTTATAAGACAGATATGACACTAAAAAAAATCTTAACCCTCTAGAAATTAAACTTATTAAAACAAATATTAAAAAATTAAATCCTATGAGACCACTTGCAATCGTAAAAACTTTATAAGGAAGAGGGGTAAAACCTGCTAAAAAAAGAATCCCTAGCCAAGCATAAAAACCATCATTTTTTATCAAGCTTTCTTTTAAGTTATATAGTTTATCCTCATAACCATAAAAATTCATAATATGTGATCCAAATTCGAAAAAGAATGCTCCAATTACATAACCAAACATACCACCTAAAACTGAAAATATTGTTGCTACAAGAAAAATTTTTTTAAATTCAGTTTTTTTGGATATTACCATTGGAATAACCATAACGTCAGGAGGAATAGGGAAAAATGAACTTTCAACAAATGACACAATCGCCAAGTAATATTTAGAACTTTTGTGACCCGCCAAATCTAAACATTTTTTGTAAAGATTTTTAAACATTTTTTGGTTTTAATATAATTTTAGTTCTTATACTATTTAATAAATTATTAAACAATCAGGGCGAATGGCGGAACTGGTAGACGCGCACGACTCAAAATCGTGTTTCGCAAGAAGTGAGAGTTCGATTCTCTCTTCGCCCACCAAATTATGCAATTAAGTAGAATAAACAGTTTAGTAGAACTTTTTTTTACAAAGTATAAAGAAATTAAGTCTGTTGCTGAAAAACCATTTTTAAAATGGTTAAAAGAAAATGAAAAAGATTTTTTGACTTGGGAGCAAGTTGCTTTAAAAATTCAAATTTTATCTGAATACTTGAGAGCAAACTTAGCTGATGGAGACCGATGTATCCTATTATCTGAAAATCGACCAGAGTGGCTTATCTCTGACATATCAATTATGAATGCAGGTGGAGTAACTGTGCCATTATTTACAACTTATTCAGAGAAAGATTATGGATACATCATTAATGATTGTAAGCCAAAAATTTGTATCGTCTCTAATGAAATCCAATTAAAAAAAATACAAAAATTTATTTCAGAAGAAATAAAAGTTTTATCAATTGAAAACATAAATGAAAGAGTTGAGAATATAGAAAATATATTTGATGCATATTTAAAAAAAAAGAAATCAGATATTCATATAAGTTTTAATCAAAATCTTGAAAGGAAAGATCTTGCCTGTATAATTTATACATCTGGAACAACTGGTAATCCTAAAGGAGTAATGCTTAGTCATGGAGGAATTTTATCAAATTGTGAGGGAGCTCAAGAAATATTAAATCAATTAGTTCAGGATAGTGAACCTACTTTTTTAACATGGTTACCATTATCTCATTCATATGAGCATGCAGTTCAATTTGTTCAAATTTCACTTGGTGCAAAAATTTATTATGCCGAAAGTCTAGAGAAGTTATTATCCAATATGTCCATTGCAAAACCCACGATTATGACTGCTGTCCCAAGATTTTATCAAAATTTGTACAGTAAAATTTCAATGAATTTTTCAAAACAAAAAGGGTTTAAGAAAAAACTGATATTATCCACTATCTCACTTGGTACCAAAAAACTAAATAATGACAATTTAACATTGAGAGAAAAATTAATTAATTTTTTTTGTGAAAAACTAGTAAGAAAAAAGATTAAAAATCAGTTTGGTGGAAAACTAAAGGCTTTTGTATCTGGGGGTGGTGCTTTAGACCAAAAAATTGGAGAATTTTTAAACGCAATAGGATTGCCAACCCTCCAAGGTTACGGTCTTACAGAGGCCTCACCTGTTGTAAGTTGTAATATTCCTGGAAAAATAAAAATCGACACAGTAGGGCCTCCTTTTAAAACAAATCAGGTAAATATAGCTGCGGATGGTGAAATTTTAGTTAAGGGTGAAAATGTCATGCTTGGTTATTGGAACATGAAAAAGGAAACAACTGATGTAATAAGAAATGGCTGGTTGCATACGGGTGATATTGGAGAGATCACAGAAGATGGAAATTTAAAAATTACTGATAGAAAGAAAGAAATAATAGTTAATCTTGGTGGTGACAACATTTCACCATCTAAGATCGAAAATTTATTATGTTTAAATGAAAAAATTAAACAAAGTTTTGTTTATGGAGACAAAAAAACTTATTTGGTTGCGTTAATTGTTTCTGAAAGTACCAATAATAGAAAAGAAATTGAAATTTTTTTAGAAAATATAAATA
>CABYYA010000003.1:0-45000 GCA_902523125.1 uncultured Pelagibacteraceae bacterium
ATTTAAAGAAACTTAAAGAAAATTTTAAAAATCCTATTACCCAAGAGGGTATTAAAGAATTAGAAGAATTATTTGAAGTTTTATTCTTTGGAAATTACTCCGATCAAGTAAAAACTAATTTTACGATAGTTAGAGGTTTAGATTATTACGATGGGTTTTGCGTTGAAACCAATCTAAATTTTAAAGCAAAAAATGTTAAGGGTATGGAAATTGATATTGGAAGTATTTGTTCAGGCGGACAGTATAATAAATTAATTTCAAGATTTAAGGGTGTAGATATTCCAGGGACAGGTGTGAGTATTGGTGTTGATAGATTGCTATTTGCAATGATGCAATTAAATCAAATAGAAGTCGATACACAAAATCCAGTTATTGTTTGTGTAATGGATGAAAAATATTTAAAAAATTATTACGAAATTTTAGATAATTTAAGAAAAAATAATATCAATTCTGAAATATTTTTGGATAGTAAAAAAAATCTAGGTAAGCAACTTACATATGCTAACAAAAGAGAATGTCCAATCGCAGTTATCTGCGGTGAAAATGAATTTAAAGATAATAAAATAACATTAAAAAATCTACTTGGGGCAAAAGAAGAGAATAACCAAATTACATTTCCAAAAGCAAATTTAATAAATGAAATCAAAAAATTTATCTAACAAAATCCTAAGATCAGTTCAGTCTAAAGGATTTAAATATATTGAATTGCCATCAGTTATCGAGACTAATCATATAGTTCAAAGATCTGGTGAAAGTTTTAGAAAATTTATTTTTTCATTTACAGATCAGACAGGTAACGAATTATGTTTAAGACCTGACCTTACCATTGCTTCTTGTCTTAGATATTTAAAAAACAATTTAAAGGGCAAAGAAAAAATATTTTATAGCGGACAGGCCTATAGAAAATCTCAAAATAAAAAGGACTCTATAATCCGAAATCAAGTTGGTTTTGAGATTATAGGATCAAAAGATGAAAAAAATGATGACAAAGAAATAATAAATACATCAATTAAATCACTAAAAAATTTGAAATACTCAACTGGCACACTCACTATTGGTAATGTGGAAATTTTTAATCTTCTAATATCTAAATTAGATATACCAAAAAGATGGAAATTAAGACTCACAAGACATTTTTGGCGAGAAGATTATTTCAGTGATTTACTAAAAAGATTAGAGACAAATTCTGATGTAGATCCAACTATTGTTGAAGTTGATAAAAGACGATATTTAAAAATGTTAAAGGATAATCAATCATCAATTGTTGCAGGTAGAACACTAAAAGAAATTTTAGAAAGGTTTGATAAAAAGATTAAGGATCCAAGAAGAGCAAGTAAAGGAAGTAATACATCTAAAATCATTAAAGAGTTTCTAAAAATTAAATGTCCAATAAATAAAGCTGCAAAGGAATTAAATAAATTCTTTAAAAAACATAAAATAAACCTTTTTGTTGATCAGAAATATTTTCCTGTCTCAAAAAATAAAATATCTAATTTGAATGTGGTTTTCTCATCAGCCTTTGGTAGGCAATTGGAGTATTACACTGGCATAGTTTTTAAAATAGACATCAAATTAAAGTCGAAAATTATTAATTGTTGTAATGGTGGTCGTTATGACAAATTAATTTCTGATCTTGGTTCAAAAAAACAAACACCAGCAGTTGGAGCAGCTTTTAATTTAAATTACCAATCATGAAAAATTTAATAAATATAGGAATACCAAGTAAGGGACGGTTAAGAAAAGATGTTTTAAAAATTTTAGCTAAAAAAAGATTAAAGCTTATTTCTGAGCGAGGGGAAAGAGATTTGATAGGTTCAATAAAAAATAAATTAAACATAAAAATTTTATATTTGCACGCTAGAGAAATTATTGAAAGATTAGGAGATGGCTCTTTAGATATTGGCTTTTCTGGTTTTGATTTATTAAAAGAAAGTGAGATAAATACCCAAAACAAAATAAATGTTATTAAAAAACTTGATTTTGGAAATGCTAATCTAGTTGTAGCTATACCTGATCCTTGGATTGATGTTCAAACAATAGCTGACCTAGAAGAAATTGCATTTGAATTTAGAGATAAAAAGAAAAAAAGATTAAGAGTTGCAACTAAATATCCAAATTTAACTAGGGATTTTTTATTTTCTAAAGGTGTTACTCAATTTAAATTGGTCGATAGTTTAGGAGCAACTGAAGCGTACCCTTTTACTGGTTCAGCTGAATTAATTACAGACATTACATCTACAGGTGAGACTCTTAGAGCGAATAATCTACGCATATTGAAAGATGGAGAAATCTTAAAATCTCAAGCTTGTATTTTTACTTCAAAAAAAAATAGTAAAAAAAAAGGTTTCAAAAACTTTGTTAAATTACTTTCTAAGTAATTTATCTTTAAAATACGCGAGAATAATTTTGATGATATCTAAATTTCTTATTATTGCATAAGTAGTTATTAGAACCCCTATTCCAAAAATAATTTTCAAAATAAGATATAATTCCATAAAAATCCTTTATAATACAAGTTACGAATCATGGACACAATTTTATTAATTATTTTGATTTTAATGTTTGGAGCAATCTTGGCTATTTTGTATTTAAATATAAAGTCCAAGAAAGAGAACAGAGCTGATGAGACTAATGAAATAGCAAATTTGAATGCGGAAATTATTAGATTAAAAGATAGCTTAAACTCTACAATCAATACATCTCTAAATTCGATGTCTACCTCATTTAACTCTTTATCAACTGGGGTTACAAAGGATATGACCGAGGCACTTACTAAAGTTGATGAGAAGGTTGGTAATTTTAATGAACAAGTAAAGCTCTTAAATCAAAGTCAAGAGGGAATTACTAAAATTTTAGCAGGGGTCAAAAAATATGGAACTCTAGCTGAGTATTCTTTGGATGCTCTAATTAAAGATTTATTACCTGCGTCTCAATATGTGACAAATGTCAAAATGAAAGAAGATACAAGTGAAAACGTAGAATTTGCAATCAAGCTTCAAGGTAATATTTTGGTTCCGGTAGACTCTCATTTTCCAGTAGAAAAATTTAAGGCAATTACAGATGCGCACGAGGCAGATGATAAGAAGGCAGTTGCTGATGCTAGAACAAAATTAGCAAGTGCATTTAAGGCTAAAGCAAAAAGTGTCATGGAAAAATATATTGTTCCACCTAAAACTTCAAATTTTGCAATAGTGTACGCTCCAACAGAAAGTCTTTATAAAGAATTAACTGAGTATCAAGATCCAAGCAGTAAAGAGCTATTAACTCAAGAATTAATGAAAAAATATAAAATAGTAATTTGTGGCCCAAATACTCTTTCAGCTTATTTACAATCTTTACACATGGGCTTTCAGTCACTTAAAATTTCAAAACACGCAACAGAGATTTATGATCATTTAAAAACTATAAGTACGAGATTTTCTAGTCATTTTGATAATATTTATAAATTAAGAAAAAAACTTGAAGAGGCTATGACAGTTGTTGATAGTTTTGGAAAAGATGCAAGATCAATTACTAGAACTTTAGAAAATATAAAAGATCCCGAGCAAGTTGAAAAAGCTGTTCTAACAGAGAACGTTGAGAGTTTTGTTGAAAGAAATAAACAAGTCAAAAAATAATTTCTTTTTTCAGATAATACCGACTATAAGAAATCACATGCGTTGGAACAAAAAATATCAATATCCTACAAGTTCAAGAGCGACAGAAGATGGAATAAGAAGATACGTATTAGGAGAAGCAAAGTTACCAAGTGTAACTTCAATACTAGATGCAACTAAATCCGAGGAAGATAAAGCAGCTTTAGCAAACTGGAGAGAGAGAACAGGTCACAAAGAAGCTGAAGCTATAACAAAGGCAGCAAGTAGCAGAGGTTCTCAAATGCACAGCTATTTAGAGTCTTTTCTTTTAGGTAGAGAAAATTTGAGTTTCTTTGAAGACAATGAACAATATAAAAAAATGGCAAAAGAAATTATTGATAAGGGGTTAACAAATAGATTAGAGGAAATATATGGTGTGGAGTGCACTATGCATTATCCTGAGAGATATGCAGGCACAGTAGACTGTGTGGGTGTTTATGAAGGAAAAGAAACAATAATTGATTTCAAGCAGTCTAACAAACCAAAAAAAGCTGAGTACATAGACTCTTGGTTTTTACAAACTGCGGCTTACTCTTTAGCGCATAATGTTGTTTACAATTCAAACATTAGTGCATGTGTTATTTTAGTTTGCACGGTGGATAATTTGTTTCAAGAGTTTAAGATTCAAGGCCCCGAACTAATAACATATCAGAATTTGTTTTTAGGTAGATTAAAAAAGTTTAATGAAATTAATAATTTAGTTTAATAAAAAATGGATAAAATTGTTATTTACGATACCGAAACCACGAATTCAACAATATGGGGATCCATAATTGAAGTTGGGGCTGTTGTAGTTGATAAAAATTTAAAAGAAATTGGAAAGTTAAATATAAGAGGGAGAATGCCGGAAGGTGAGGTGCCAAGTGCAAAGGCTTTACTTGTTAATTCAACTAGTATTGATTTATTAACTAAAGGTAATTATTCACATTATGACTTTCTAGGTGCTGTTGAAAACTTTTTCTCTAAATGTGCTCCAGCAATGTTTATGGGTTGGTCAAATCTAAATTTTGACCGGAGAATGTTTCACTTTAATTTTTTTAAGGGCAATCGCTATCCTTACGCTACTCACTCATCGCCTAATAGTGAACATGATGGTTTACATATAGCTAGGGCAGCACAAACCTTAAATTCTGAAACTTTAAAAACAGAATTAACAGAAGCAGGTAACCCTAGCCTTGCATTAGAATCCTTATCAAGAATGCAAGGTTTTGACACTTCAGCAAGCCACACCGCCTACGTTGATGCCCAAAATTCATTGAAAGTACTTCGAATTATTAAAGATAAACATAAAGAAAATTGGGAAACATTTTTAAAAACATCAACTAAAACAAGCGTAGAAACGTTTTTAAAAAATGAAGGCATATATTCTATTTTTGAAAATGTGAAGGGTAGAAATATGATGTATCTCACTAGCACACTACACCCAAATCATTGTTTTCATCCATCTTACACTTCGTGGGGATATGTTTGGGATTTAAGAAGAGATCCAGAACCACTATTAAATTTAAAAGTAAATCAATTAAGAGATATTTTTAAAAAACATAGTCCAAAACCCTTAAGAGTTTTAAAAACTAATAAAGCTCCGGTAATTTTGGACAAAGAATTTGCCTTAAAACAAAAACCCTATTCAGACTTAGATTTAGAAACAATTAAAAGAAGAGCGCAAATGGTCAGAAATAACGAAAATTTTTGTAAAAATATACAAATTATAAATAGAGAGGCAGCAGAGGAAAAAGAGCAAACTAAAACCCAGGAAGATTTGTTACCGGAAGAAACTTTGTATAGAAAATTTATTCCTAATAAAGATACTGCTCTTTTTAAAACCTGGCATAGTTCATCTTGGGAAGATAAGTTAAGATTACTAGATCAATTTACAGACAAAAGATGTAGTTGGTTTGGACAAAAAATTATTTATCAGGAAGCGCCACAAATTTTACCACCTGATTTATATAAAAATATTAAAAGTGAAATTGCCAGACGTATACTAAGTAAGAACAAGGAGAAGTGGCAAACGATAAATATGGCATATAATGAAATAGACTATTTAAGAGATCAAGCAGATAAAAGAGATGATAAAAATGAATTAAATAAACTAGACGAAATAAATGATTTTATTATGTCTATTGAAAAGAAATATGAAATTGCCTAGTTGACTTTAATAAACAAATTAATAGAAAGGATTTATGCTTATAGATTTTAAAGATGAGGATTTTGAAAATAAAATTAAAAGTGAAGAAGTTTCAGTAATTCAATTTAGTGCAGCTTGGTGTGGGCCTTGTAAGTCCTTAAAACCAATTATGGATAAGTTTGCAGTTGAGTATAAAGACAAGGCTGGTTTTTATTACGCTGATATAGAAGATGGTGGTATCAATACCGGAAGCGCTGCGGGAATAAGAGGTGTTCCAACAGTGATAATTTATAAAAAAGGTGTTGAGGTTGATAGAAAAGTTGGTGGCGTACCAGAAAGCCATATGAAAGAGTTTTTAGAAAAAAATATCTAATTTAAGTTTAATATTTCGCCAGCTAAATACAAAGATCCTGTAATAATTAACATATCATTTTCTTCAAGTGATAAAGTTTTAATTGCTTTCTCAATATTTTCTTCATATTTAACATTTGAAACATTCCCAAATTTTTCTTTTAATTTTTTACCACTGATGGCGTTTTGTTGATTAGGTATATCAACAGTGGTTAGAGACGAAATATCTTTAAAGTAGCTAATATATTTTTCATGATCTTTATTAGACATCATTCCTATAATAAAATGCTTATTACAATCTAAAGTTTGAAGATACTCATTTAAAACTCTAGCACCATCCTCATTATGACTTCCATCTAACAATAGTTGGTTATTTTTGATTAAATTTTTGATTTTCCCATGTTTTATTTCCTGTAATCTGCCAATACTTTCTATTTTGGTAATTCCTTTTTTTATATCATCATCCTTAATTTTTAAATTTAGTTGCCTAATCGTTGCAATTGCAGTTGAAATATTTTCCAACTGAAACTGTCCAAGAATATTTGGCAACGGTAGTTTTAAGCCACCAAATTTATCTTCATAATAAAAAAAACCATTTTCTCCATTAGAATAGCTATAGTCTTCATTAAAGAACAATTTATTAGATAAGTTTTGTGAAATTGATTTTTTAATACTTTCAGTTGTTTTAATTGAGTTTTGTTTAGACACGATTATATTAGAGTTTAAAAGAGAGGATGTTTTTTCAAATACAATTTTTTCGATAGTTTGTTGATCTTTCGGTAACCATTCGAGATGATCTTTACTAATAGAGCAAACAATACTAGCTAAATTATCTTTAAGTATATTAGTGGCATCAAATCTGTGGAACAAACCTGCTTCTATTAAATTGATATTGCTAGGATATTGAGCAGCTTTATAAAAATAACACGCAGTTAAAGCTTCGAAAAAAGTTAAAGGATTTTGATTGTTTTTTTTTTCAACTTCTTCAAATAGATCAATTAATTCATCATCATTTAGCATATTATTATTAAAAACAAATCTCTCATTGATTTTTTGAATATGAGGACTTGTATAAACATTGCATTTTATTTTTGATTCTTTGAGAATTGAAAAAATTGCATTAATGGTAGATTGTTTACCATTTGTTCCTACTACTGATATTGCTTTTATTTTATCTTGAGGATTACCTAATTTTTCACAAAGAATTTTTATACGATTTAGACTTAAATCTATTTCTTTAGGATGCAGCTTTTGTAAGTGACTGACTATCTTCTGAAGTTTCATTTTCTTCAGTGCTTATAGCAGGTTTCTTATTTAATAGAATTGAAATTAAAATCCCAATTTTTTCTTGAAGATCTTTTCTATCTAGAATTAAGTCAACAAACCCAGTTTTTTGTACATAAGAGCTCTTTTGAAAATTTTCTGGTAAGCTTTCTTTAACTGTTCCTTCTATTACTCGAGCCCCAGCAAAAGCTATTAGAGCATGATCGGACTCCGCAATATGCAAGTCTCCCAACATTGCGTAAGAAGCTGTAATTCCTCCAGCAGTTGGATCAGTTAAACAAACTAGATAAGGAAGATTGTTTTTTTTTAGTTCATTAATAGCCATCGTCGTTCTAGTCATTTGAGACAACGAAATTAAACTTTCCATCATTCTCATTCCTCCCCCAGAACTAAAACATATAAAAGGAGTTTTATTTTCGATAGCATGTTGAATACCATATAAAAATGCTTCACCTTCTGCAGCCGCCATTGAAGCACCTAAGAATTCAAAATCCGATGCAACTGCAGTAACTTTGATATTATTTATTGAACCAGAAACAACCATCATTCCACAATCCAGTCCTGTTTTTTTTCTCGCACTTTTTAATCTATCTTTGTAAGACTTAGAGTCTGTCCAATCTAGTGGATCATCTTTTGGAATTGGTGTTTTAAAAATTTCATAGTTATTTTTTCCAAAAAAAATATCAAATCGTTGTTTTGGATTTATTCTGTGGTGTTTATTGCAATCATTGCACACCCAGAGATTTTCTTCCAGGTCTTTTTTTAAAATTGGTCCTTTACAGCAACTAGTCCAATCACTATTTGCAATTTCTTCTTTAGTTGCTCTTTTATGAATAGCTGTTTTTATTTTTTCACCAGCTTTGATTATTTTTGTTATCCAATTCATTTAATTTTATTTCTAAGTCTGTTTACGACATTATAAACATTTGTGACAGGATTTTGTCTTTTTTTTATAGAATTTGTTATTTCCTTACAAATAGCACTTCCAACAACCAAACCATCAGCTTTCTTTAGGGATTTTATAGTTTTTTCAGTGATACCAAAGCCAATTACAACATTTTTTTTTGAGTTGATTTTTTTTATTTTATCGTAGTTAGACAATATTTCTTTAGAGGAAACTTTAAGTTTTCCTCCTGTAGTAGAAAGCATAGATATAAAATAAATCATTTCATGAGAGTCTTTTATTATCATTTTTAACCTATCTTTAGTTGTAGTTGGTGACAAAAGTTGAATAAAAAAGATTGATTTTTTTTTACATTTATTTGCAAATTTCTTATTTTCAGGCCAAGGTAAATCCACAACTATTAATCCATTAACTCCTGAAATTTTGCAATTTTTTAAAAATACATTTTCACCAAATTGAAAGATCATATTATAGTACCCCATCAATATAATTGGTTTATTATTGTCAAATTTTTTAAAATTTTTTACAATGTTAAAAATATCATTAACTTTGATTCCATTTTTGATCGCTCTATATGAGCTTGTTTGAATTTGACTTCCATCAGCGACTGGTGTGTTGTGAGGAATGCCAATCTCTATTATATCAACTTTTTTTGAGATTGATTTTAATATCTCCAATGATTGTTTTTTTGAACTATCTCCAGCGACTGTATAAGTTAATAAAGCGGGCCTATTTTCTTTTTTAGCTTTTTTGAATGCATGACTGATTGGATTAGACATATTTTTTTCCCAATCTTTTTTCTATAATTCCTCGATCTTTGTAAGCATCTCCACAACTATTGACTACAATAACTGTATCTTTACTAAATCTTTTTGATTCCTTTATTGCAACTGAGAATGCATGACTCGGCTCCAGAGAAGGTCTTAATTTTTCAAACTTTGTTACAAGCTTATAAGCGTTTAAAGCTTCCTCATCACTTGCTGCAGTATATCTTGCTCTTTTTGTATCTTTAAGAAAACAATGAAGTGGAGAAATACCTGGATAATCTAGTCCAGCAGAAATTGACTCTGTTTCTTCTATTTGACCATCAGTATTTTGGTTTACATATTGAGCTGCACCGTGAAGAATTCCTATTTTAGATCCATAAGTTAGTGGTGCCGCATGTTTTTTACTCTTTGCTGGTCCGCCAGCTTCTACACCAATAAATTCACATTGTTTTTTATTGTAATCCATAAACTCATTCCAGAAACCAAAACTAGAACTTCCTCCTCCTACACAATTATAAAGTTTAAGTTTCTTTGGAATCGATCCAAACTCATCAAATAATTGAGTCTTTAATTCTCTTGATATTTGACTTGTACTCCATCCACAGATACGAACAAATACAGCTGGACCAACGGTGCTACCAACACACATTGCAACTTTATCACAATTTGCAACCCAATAACGCATGCACTCAGATACTGCATCTACAAGAGTTTGACTTCCTGAGTATACAGGAATAACTTCAGCTCCATTCTTTTTTATTGCTCTTACGTTTGGTCGTTGCCTTTGAATATCTTTTGCGCCCATAAAAATTTTACATTTTAAACCAAATTTTTTAGCTGCCATACTTAACATCTTACCCGCATAGCCGGCACCAGTGTCCCCACAAATTATTTTTTTCCCAGAACGTTTTGCAAGCAAACAGTGAACAGTTGCATTATAAATTTTGTGTGCACCTCCATTTGCATCAGATACGACTTTAGACCAAATTTGAGCTCCACCCACATGTTTGGTTAAATTTTCTAATTTGATGAATCGGGTAGGACTACCAACCCAATTTTTAAAATATTTATCTCTTTCATTAATAAATTTTTTATCTTTTTTGAGTTTATTAAAGAGAGTTTCCAAATCTTCGATAGGTTTTTTCAATGTTTCAGGCACAAAGTTTCCCCCGAATTTACCACCCCAAAATCCAAGTTTATCTCCTTGATCTATAACTGGAATTTCCTTTTTAAGTCTCATGTTTTTGCAAATAATCTTAATAATCTATCAATTTTATTAATATCTTTCTTTCCCTCGTTATTCTCAATCGATCCAGATAAATCAATTATGAAGTCTTTATTTTTAAAATTAGGAATATCATCTATTTGAATATTTCCTGCAATCATTTTATTTACTTCATTAGGTACCTGTTCTAATAGCTTATGATCAAAGCCCTCAGATCTATGGTAGCCTTTTGAGTCAAAAAGAATTATATCTGAGATTTCTAAATAATCTTTATATCTCTCTACATCCTCTTTATTTGAAATTGTAAGTGCTGAAATTATCTTAATTTTATATTTTTTCCTAATTTCAAAAGTTCTGATAGGGTCAACATCATAAAGCTGGTAATAATCAAAATTAAGATCTTTAATCTTCTCTAGTAATCCATTTGTTGGACTTACAAGTACGGAGACAAAATTTGTTTGTTTTTTATTAATGTTTAGCAAACTTTTTAAATTTTCATGTGTAACATATCTTTTACTTTTTTCGTAATTTGTTATGAAACCAATAAATTTTGGTGGATTTGGATGATTCAAAATATAATTTAAAGTTTCTGGATCTGAGATTCCACAAATTTTTAAATCTTTGATCATTGACTTAAATGATCAATTAATGTTTGAATATTTTTTCTTATGTTACCTTTTGTTATTTGCCTTCCCATCACAATCCAATCACTACCATTATTATAGGCCTGTTTTGGCGTAACAACTCTTTTTTGATCATCTGTTATATTATCGAATCTTATTCCCGGGGTAATGACTTCTTTTTTGAAGAATTTTTTAGCAATTTTGACTTCATTTGCACTACACACAATAGCATCCAAGTTAGCCTTTTTTGCTAGTTTTACTTGATGTGATACTAGTTGATCAATATTCTTGTTGTAACCAATCTCTTTTAAGGATTTATTATTTAAAGAAGTTAGTGTTGTGACACCTACTAATTTTGTTTTACCAGATATTTTTTTACAAGCTTTTAAAGCTTCTAAACCAGAACTAATATGAATAGTTAAGTAATTTATGTTTAAATCTTTCATTGCCTTAATTGTTGATAAACAAGTATTTGGAATATCATGAACTTTAAGATCTGCGAATATTATCTCATTTTTTATTTGAGATAAAAACTTTCTTCCATATTTTGAGTTTAAAAATTCCAGTCCAAACTTATATCCAACTTTTAATTTCTTACTTTGTGTTTCTTTTATGATTTTTTTTATTTTAAAAATGCTAGTACTATCACATGCAACAAATATTTTATTTTTTTTCATCATTCAAAATTTTAAACAAATCTTTTGACATTTTGAAGTTAATTGTTTTTTTTTCTGGTGTATCAATTTTTTTATTTGTCTTAGGATTTCTTGATATTCTAGCTTTTTGAATTTTGGTTGAAAAAACTCCGAAACCTCTTAATTCAACTCTTTCTCCACGTTTTAGAGAGATCTTTATTTCCTGTAAAATGATATTTGTAAATTTTTCTAAATCTTTTTTTAAAAAATTAGGGTAGTTTTTTGATAATTGTTTTAAAAGGTTTGATTTTACAATCGCCAATTTTATTTTTTATTTTTTTTGTTTAAATCCTCGGAAAGAGTTGAAAAAGGAAGATTCTTTCCAGAACCTTCTGACCCATATTTTTCCAAAGCCTCTTTCTTTTGCAATTCCTCTAATAATTTTATGCTTAAGCTCACTTTTCTTTTATTATAATCTATTTCTGAAATAGCGCAGTCAATTCTTTCACCACCTGTAAATCTAGAAGTTCTAGAGTCTGCAGGATTTATTGCTATTTGATTTTTTCTAATCACAAAATCCATTTCACATCCTTCTGGTCTTACGATTAATCCCTTATTATCGGTGGAAACAATTTTTACGGTAATTATATTATTAACATTTTTGTCTTTAAACCATTGAAATGGATCTGGTTGAGTTTGTTTTAGACCAACCCTTATTTTTTGATCATCAACTTTTATCTCTAAAACTTTTACTTTAATCTTGTCACCTTTATTATATTTTTTTAATTCCTCCTCACCCTTTTCCAGATAAGTTAAATCATTACAATGTAAAAAGGCATCAATATCTAAATTTTCTATATTGATAAATAAGGAGTATTCATTTTTATTTACAATCTCTCCGCTAACTTCAGATCCTATAGGATATTTTTTTTCAAAAACTTGAAAAGGGTTTTCTTTTGTCAGTTTGTGTGAAATCGCAACACGTCTTTTTGCTTTATCAATCTCAGTAATTACACAGTCAATTTCATCACCAACCTTAAACATTTTTTTTACAGATGCATTTTTTTTTGTCCAGCTAAGTTCACTTGAGTGCAATAATGTTGTTAAGCCAGGTTCTAATTCACAGAATGCTCCAAAATCCATAATCTTAACAACCTTGGCTTTATAGATTTTTTTTAGTTCATAATTTTCAATATGCTCAAATGGATCAGGAGATAATTGTTTTATAGAGCATCCGACCTGTAATTTTTCTTTATCAACGCTTATAACTTTTAAATCATGTTTTTCACCAATGTTAAATATTTCATCTGGATGGCTAACGCGACTATATGAAATTTCTTGTAAATGGACTAAAACATCTAGTTCATTATTTACATTAAAAAAACACCCAAAAGAGCTGTAACCTTTTACTTCTGCATTTTTAATTATGTCACCTACTTTATACTTTTCAATGATTTTAGCTTTATCCTCTTTTTTAAATGTTGAAATTATTTCTCTTCTAGAAACACATGCATTTCCTCTAACTTTATCTAATTTAATTAATGCAAATTTTTGTGGCTCATTCATAAGGTGATCTATATTTTTAAGAGGTTTATCACTAATTTGTGATCCTGGTAAAAACATTAGAGATCCTGTATCTAGATGTTCCACAATACATCCTCCTTTGCATTTTGATGTGATTTTTCCTATAATTGGTTCTTTCTTTTCATATGCTTCAACAAGTTTATCCCAACCTTTAATTTTTTGAGCTTTGCTTGCTGATACAACTACATCACCATTCTTATCCTCTATTTTTTCTAAAAGTACCGGTATAGTTTCACCTATAGCTATGTTTTTTGAAAGACCCATGCTTTTAAGTTCATTAATATCTAGAACTGGTTCACTCTTTAATCCTTCTATAAATAAAAAAACAAATTTTTCGGTAATTTTGTTAATTTTACCTTCAATGACTTTGCCCTCTTCAATAGTATTTTTTGTGAACTGATTGTTTAGTAACTTTTCAAATTCTTTGGATGCTGGGTTTGTGAGGTCTTTATAAATTTCCATTAATAATATTCTATATGTCTTTAAAAGTTTGTTAAAAAGCTCTGCATATTTAGATAATATATTGGTTTTAATCAAGAATGAAATTTACACAAAATCATAAAAAAATATTATTTTTTCACAGAAATACTAAAATTTTCATCATATTTTAACTTTTGAGCAAGATTATTCTATTTTTGCACCTAAATAATTAACCTTCTTTAAAAAGGAGGGAAATGACGTATTTATGGAATCTTTATCAAATATTTTCCATTCACCCCCAAATGATAAGGCAGCGATGACGCTCGTCATAAAAACTCTGTGATCTTTTAGAAAGTCTTTAATAATAATTTTTTTATTTATTTTTAAGTCTGGATTTCCAAAAATTTTAATACTGTTTTCATTAACAATATTTTTTATACCAATTTTATTTAGTATTTTTGAACCCCATATAAGTCTTGGACTTTCTTTTTGGTTTAATTCTGATAAATTTTTAAAATATGAAACTCCTTTTGCTTTGGCAGCGACTAAAAATATTAACAAAAATTCATCAATTGCAGAACTGTTAAATTTTATAGGACAATTGATTGGTTTAATTTTATTTGTACTTTTTATAACTAAATCAGCAATTTTTTCTCCTTTATAATTTTTGATATTAAATTTTGAAATTTTGATTCCCATAAGTTTAAGAATATAGAATACTCCCATTCTGGAAGGGTTAATATTTACATTTTTTATTTTAAGACTTGAATTTTTAATTAGAGCAGTCAAAATAATAAAAAAGGCTGCTGAGCTTATATCAGAAGGTATTTTATAGTTTAAAGAAGGTATATTACACTTCCCAGTGACCTTTATAACATCATATTTATTCTTCTTAATAATTTTTATTGGTAACTTCATATGTTTAAATAGTAATTCACTGTGATCTCTTGATTTTTTTGCTTTAATTACAGTTTCACCTAAAGTATTTAAGGCAGCAAACATCACAGCACTTTTACATTGAGCAGATCCTTTATTTTCAAAATATCTTATTGGTTTTGTTAAACTCGTTCCTTGAATTTGAATTGGTAGCTTTCCATAATTACTATCAATTTTAGCCCCAAATTTTTTTAACGGCCTTATTACTCTTAGAAAATCTCTTTTTGACAAACTTTTATCTCCCTTCAGCTGCAAACTTTTTTTTGAGTGAACCAGTAAACCAAGTATTAGCCTACCTAAAGTACCAGAATTACCAGCATTCAAAATTAAATTATCTTTGTATTTAAATCCATTAAGGCCTAAACCAGTTATCTCACAAAAATTTTTTGAAATTCTAACTTTTATACCCAGTTTCTTTAGACAATTTAAAGTACTCAAAACATCTTCCGAAAGTAACAAATTTGATGCTTTACTTTTTTTAGTTGATTGCGAAGATAATAAAGCCCATCTTATTGATAAGCTCTTGTCTCCATCAATTGTTAATCTTTTGTTGAATTTAATTATCTGATTTTTTATATTTACAAAATTAGACATTTAAAAAAATTAATTTATTTTAAAGGAGTCACCAAAGTACGCGTTTTGTGCATCAATATTTTTAATAAGATTATTAGGAGTATCTTTTGCAATGACTCGTCCATTTGATAATACGATAGCTAAATCGACGCAAGTTAACAGATCTCTTGCTTGATGATCACATAAAATTATTGAAATATTATTTTGAGTTTGTAAATCAACAATTATTTGTTGTAGACTTTTAATAGTCATAATATCCAAAGCAGCAAAAGGCTCATCTAGCAACAAAATTTTAGGATTACTTAATAATGCTAAAGATATTACTAAACGTTTTTTTTGTCCCCCAGATAAAAATTCAGCTTTTATATTTTGTAAAGGTTCGAGTTCAAATTTTGAGATTAAAAGGTTTATTTTTTCATCTCTTAATTTTTTATCTACAATTACTATTTCACTTATTGCTTTTAAGTTTTCTCGTAATGTAAGATCATGAAAATAGCCTCCGTGTTGTGGTACATATCCAATTTTATAATTTTTTGTTCGATAAAATATTGGATCATTAGTAACATTTTTTCCCTCTATAAATACTGATCCATAATTAGGTTTTAGTAGTCCTATAATTATATTGAAAATAGTTGATTTACCTACACCATTAGGCCCTAATAATCCAAGTATTTCCCCTTGGTTTAAATTTAAATTTAAATCCTCTAATATTTTACGCTTACTAAAGTATACAGAAATTTTTTCCAATCTTAATAACTCTTTATTTTGCTTAAAATTTTTAATACGAAATTTTTTAATTATCGCCATAATCAATACTTACTTGAAATGTTTACTTTATCTTTTTTGTTTATCATAGATATTTTTAACTTTTTATCCAATAAATCAATTTCTACTTTATCTGCTTTAATTTTTGTATTTTCATTTACATAATTAACATTATCTAAAATTTTTATTAAATTATCTTTAAAATTGAGATTTAAAGTTTCAGAGTCTATTGTTTGATCTCCATATTTAACATTTACTTTTTTTTTGAAAACAGTGTTATTATTAATTTTATTATAATTTGCTGTTTCAGAATAAATATATATGATTTCTTGATCTTTCCTCGCAATTTTTGCATTTACCACATAAAGTTGAACTTCATTTAATTTGTCTTCAATAAGAGTCGCTGATTGAGCGATAACAGTATATTTGTTGCCTGATAAATCCTCAGAAACATACTTTAGATTCTCAATTATATTTTTGTTTTTATCATTTAGATTAGTTTCAGGAATTTTTTTTTCAATTATATTTTCAGATATATTATTTTCAATTTCTTTAGCATCCTCCTTAAAATATATATAATAAAACAAAAAACTAGTGATCATAAGTAAAATTAAAAGACCGTATTGAGAATATTTTTTTATGTCCATTAATTTTAGTAAATTTCTTTATTCAAAATATTGTGAATATGTAAAATTCCAATTGTAATAAATCTCTTTTTTTTTTCATAAATACAAAGACTTGTAATCTTTTTTTCATTCATGATTGCGAGTGCTTTGGTAGCCAATGTATTTTTATCTATTTTTATGGGGTTTTTAGTCATAACATCTTTAACTTTAAGAGCATTGAGATTTATATTTTTTGAATTAAATCTTCTTATTTGTCCATCAGTAATTATTCCAGTGGTATATCTTTTTTTATTCCTAACTATAAGTGTACCTAATTTTTTTTCTGTCATTATTTTTAATGCTTTAGTCATTAACTTATTCTCCTCAATAAAAGGTATCTTGTCTTTTGTTAACATCACATCTTCAGCAGTTTTTAGCTTTTCTCCAAGACTTCCAGAAGGATGAAATTTTTTAAAATCAAAATTATTGATTCTTTTCCTTTTTAAAGTTGAAATAGCCAAAGCATCCCCTATACTTAACTGATTTATTGTACTTGAAGTTGGTATCATATCTAGACCTGCCTCTTTGACTTCTGGAGTTATTAAACCAATATCACTGTTTTTATATAGATCAGAATTTTTTTTAGATGTGATTCCGATTAATAAAACTTTATTTCTATTAGCATAATTTATAATATTTTTTAATTCCAGAGAGTTTCCAGAATAACTTATTAAAATTAAAACATCTTTCCTAGTTATACTACCCATATTGCCGTGTGAACAATCATTTGCTGAAAGAGAAAAAGATGGTGTTCCAATTGAAGAAAAGGTTGCAGAAATTTTATTGGCAATAATTCCGCTTTTTCCAACTCCACATAAAATAACTTTCGATTGACAATTTACAATTGCATTTACGGCTTGATCAAAATTCTTATTAATAGCTTTTTTCAATTTTTGTAAAGCTCTAATCTCTAAATCAATAACTTCTTTTGCAATCTTTTTGAAATTTGTATTTTTATTTAGTGAGCCCATATATCATCTTTAAATAAAGCAAGGTCCAAATTAATTCTCGTTTTTAAAAATTTTAAACACTCTTTATACAACTCAAATCTATTTTCTCTTATAAGAATTTTATTTAATTCCTCATGAATTTTATGTAAATATATTACATCATTCGCACAATATTTTAATTGAGCAGGAGTAAGCTCCCCGCCAAAATCAGAACTTTGAAATTGTTTACTTATATCAACATTTATGAATTCTTTTATAAGGGTTTTTAGTGAATGGTTATCAGAATAAGATCTAGAAAGTTTTGAGGCAATTTTTGTGTCTAATATATTGTTGGTTTCTGTTTTAAGATAATATTTTATAAAAGCCAAATCTGCCCTCCCATAATGGAAAATTTTTGTAATTTCTTCATTTTGAAGAATATTGATTAAATTTGGGGCTTTATAATTTATTCTATCGAGTTGAATTATGTGTGCATCTGAATTACCACTAGAAATCTGTATAAGACATAATGGGTCACGTCTTATATTAAGCCCCATGAATTCTCCATCTACAGCTATTAAATTGCCTAAATCTAAATCATCTGGTAAATCATTTTTATGAAGTTTAATATCCATAATTTCAAATAACATATATATATGAAAGCAAAAAATTGTCTAATATTTGGTGGAAGTGGTCAAATCGGAAGTTTCTTAATAAGAAAACTAACAAAAAATAACCTCAGAGTTACAGTGGTAACTAGAAATATTCATCAAAAGGGTTTAAAAATAAAAACTCAAGGCAATGCTGGTTACATAGATATTGTTGAAGCAAATATTTTTGAAGAAAAAAAAATTGAAAAATTATTTAGTAAGGCAGACTATTGTATTAATTTAGTAGGAATTTTGTATGAAAAAAGAAAAGGCAATACTTTTAAAAATATTCATTCTATTTTCCCAAAGATATTATCAAAACTTTGTAAAAAATATAATTTGGAAAATTTTATACATATTTCTGCGCTTGGAATTAATGAGGCAGTCGACTCAAAATATGCGAATTCAAAACTTGAAGGTGAAAAAAGTATTTTAGAAAACTTTCCTAAAAGTATAATTTTAAGACCATCTATAGTTTTTTCAAATTCTGATAATTTTAGTACATTATTTATGACATTATTGAGTAGGCTTCCAATTTTCCCACTTTATTACTCTGGAAAAACAAAATTTATGCCAATACACTGTTCAGACTTAACAGATATAATTTATCATATAATTTCAAAAGGCACTGAAACCCAAATTATAGAATGTGTTGGTCCGGAGACCCTTACATTTAAAGAGATATTAGAAATTCTCTTAAACTTGATAAACAAAAAAAGATTATTAATACCTTTTCCGCTAGCTATAGCTAAATTATCTGCAAAATTTTTTCAATTACTTCCCAAACCTTTACTAACTGAAGACCAATTAAAGTTATTAAAATACGATAATATCATCTCTGGTAAATATAAAACTAACTCAGATATTGGTTTACCAAGCAAAATGTATTTTAAAGACGAGGTAAAAAAATACTCTTTTATGTGGAGAGATGGTGGAGAATTTTCTACAGAAAAATATAATTTTGGAGATATAAAGAAAAAAAATTAAAATTTAATTAGCCAGTTTGAATCTTTTTTTCAATGTATTCTTGAATATCCTCTTTTTCATTTGTATCCTCTTTTTTACCTTTTGGCTGGTAAGCATATAATAAATGAAGCTTACAATAAGAAAAATCTTTTAAGGATGTTCTGCCACAAAAATAAAAAGATTTTTCATTGGGATGTCCGATTGGCCATTTACAAGAGTTATCATCCAGCTCCTCTAATTGTTTTGGATTTTCTGGTTCAAAATCTTTTTCAATTATTAACGATTTAAATTTACTTCTTCTACCCTTTCCAGATTTAACTTTATTATTATATTGATATGATTTTTGACTCTGATTGGTATTTATAGATCTTGTCTTAATTTTCGCAGATAGATTTAGCCTATGAGCTTTTCCAATAACTGCGTTACGACTTATCCCTCCTATTATTTCTGCAATTTGACTAGCGGTATTACCCTTACCCCAAAGTTCTTTTAGTTTTTTAACTTTTTCCTCAGTCCAACTCATCTAAAAACTATATAATGTGTTAATAAAATTTTAATACACCATATAGAGGTTTAAATGAGATAATAACAAGATGATATTTAAAGTTATTAACAAAAAAAATGAAAAAAATTTCAATCCTGACTTGTATCAATCAAATCTTTAAATATAGAGATGTATAAATAAATATTATGACTAATTTAGTAAAAAATTATAACAGAAAAAAAATCTCCTTTAAGTATGGAAGAGGGAGCTTTTTATACTCAAAAGAAAATAAAAAGTATTTAGATTTTGTTCAAGGTATAGCAGTTAATTCATTGGGACATTCACATCCAAAATTAGTAAAAGCAATAAATAATCAATCAAAAAAACTTTGGCATGTTTCGAATGCTTTTCAAATTCCAGAGGGGGAAAAATTGGCTAAAAAATTATGCCAAAAAACATTTGCAGATTATGTTATGTTTCAAAACAGTGGAGCGGAAGCTACAGAAGCAGCAATAAAAGTAGCTAGAAGATACTTTTATTCTATTGGAAAACCAAATAAAAACAGAATTCTTTGTGTAAAAAACTCATTTCATGGCAGAACATTAGCTGCAATTTATGCTAGTGGATCAAAAAAAATGACTGAGGGATTTGGCCCAAAAATAGCAGGATTTGACCATTTTAGATTTGGAGATCATAAATCTCTTAAGAAAAAGATTACAAAAAGAACAGCTGCCATAATGATTGAGCCTATTATGGGTGAGGGAGGCATCAAGGTTATACCAGACTGGTGTTTAAAAGAATTAAGAAAATTATGTAATAAGAAAAAAATATTATTGATTTTAGACGAAGTCCAATGTGGAATTTCAAGAACAGGAAGCTTTTTTTCATTTGAAAAGTCAAAGATAAAACCTGATATTGTTCCAATCGCAAAGGGAATAGGTGGAGGTTTTCCATTAGGGGCTGTTTTAATGAATAAAAAAGTTGCTTCTGGAATGATACCAGGAACCCATGGATCTACTTTTGGTGGGAACCCCTTAGCTATGGCTGTAGGGAATGCGGTAATGGATATAGTTTTAGAGAAAAAATTTTTGAAAAATATCGAAAATTTATCAAAATATTTTCTTTATGAATTAAAGAAAATTAACGAGGCTTATCCTCACTTGATTAAGAGCATAAGAGGACGAGGTTTTTTAATCGGAATTCAACTTCATAAAGATCAAACGGTTTTCATTAAAAAACTTATGGATAACAGATTGCTTACAATAAGAGCTTCAGAAAATGTAATTCGTATACTTCCTCCATTAAATGTTAAAAAAAATGAGCTGGATCTATCTTTAAAAATTATAAATAAAGTTTGTAGAGAACTCAATTAAAATGAAGAATTTTTTAAATTTACAGGATATTCCAAGAGATGATTTAAAAAAAATCCTCATTGATGCTAAAAGACGAAAGAGATTAAGAAAAAAATTGAATAATCTTGAGACTGACAAAGGAGCACCATTAAAAGGAAAATTGTTAATACAAATGTTTGAGAAATCTAGTCTGAGAACTAGATTAAGTTTTTATTTAGCAATCAAGCAATTAGGTGGAAGCACTTTAACGCTCAGACCAGACGAACTTCATTTATCAAAAGGTGGAGAAAGCATTCAAGATACAGCAAAAATTTTATCAAATTTTGGAAATGCATTTATGCTTAGAACTTCTAAAGATGAAAAGTTAGAAGAATTTAAAAAATATTTATCTATACCAATAATTAATGGTTTAAGTCCTAGTTCTCACCCAACTCAAATTTTATCAGATATTTTTACTGTTGAGGAGATTAAGAAGAAACCGATATCAAGGCTGAAAATCACTTGGATTGGTGATTCTAATAATGTTTTGAACTCTTTAATTGCTGCTTCAATTAAATTTTCTTTTAAATTAAATATTGGGTGCCCAACAAAATACAAACCAAGTAAAAAAATAATGAAATATATTAAAGATAATAATAATAAAATTCTAATACTTCACGATCCAAAAAAAGCTGCAAAAGGGGCTGATGTTATTTTTTCGGATAAAGTAATTTCTATGAACGATAGTGTGAATAAGTCAAAAAAATTAAGTAAGTTTAAAAAATTCAAGATAAATAAAAAACTAATGAGCTTTGCAAAAAAAGATTGTATTTTCCTTCATTGTCTTCCAAGAGGTAAAGAGGTAGAGGAAAAAGTATTCTTAAGTAAACAATCTAAAGTATGGCAACAGGCACTTAATAGAGTACATGTCCAAAAATCCATATTACTTTATTGTTTTGGAAAATTAAGGTAATGGCAATGGACTATCTGAATTTTGATTTAAGTATAAAATAACAGAGGCTCTATCTTTTTCTTTTCTTAATCCAGCAAAAGCCATTTTAGTTCCTTTAATCCATTTAGCTGGTTTAAGTAGGTACCCATTAAGCTCCTCAAAAGTCCATGCTTTACCATAGGCGGTAAGAGCTTTAGAATATTTATAATCACCTACTGCACCAACTTCTCTACCAACAACATTATATAATGCTGGACCGATATTATTTTTTCCACCTTTTATAATAGAATGACATGCAGCACATTTTTTAAAAACTTTTTCTCCTATTGCAATATCTCCCATAGCGATTAATGCGGCTATATCAATTTTATCTTCGGCTGGTTTTGTGCTTGTTTGTGAACTCACAACATCAACCTTCTCTACCTCTACCGAGTAACCAGGTGTTTCAGGCTTTTCAACATGAAAAATAACATTTGAAAGCTTTCCAATACCTATTATTAGAAGCGCTACCATTAATATTGCAGCAATTATTTTATTTAGCTCAAAAGAATCCATTTCTTAAAATTATTTTGAACATATAACACTATAAATATAAAATTGCTTATATTTTTAATGTACATTTTTGCCTCTATTTATATTGTAATGAAAAATTAAAAGAAAAATGAAGACATTAGTTATAATTCCCTCCAGGTTATCAGCATCAAGATTGCCGGGTAAACCTTTACTAAAAATTAATGGATTATCTATAATTTCTCATGTTTATAAAAAAGCTCAAGAGGCTGATATTGGGGAGGTATTTGTTGCAGCAGAGGATCAAGAAATTGTCGAGGATGTAAGAAAAAATGGTGGAGAAGCAATCTTAACAAATAAACATCACAAAACAGGAACCGATAGAATTTATGAAGCCTTGGAAAAACTAGGAAGAACAGATATTGAATTAGTAATGAATCTACAGGGAGATGAGCCACTAATGAACGTAGAGGATATACAAAACTTAAATAGTCAGATGATTAAGACTAGGCATGATTTGGGAACCTTAGCAGCAAAAATCAATGATAACAAAATTTTTGAAAATCACAATATTGTGAAAGTAATTACAGAGCAAAGTTTGGACCACTCAAAATTTCCTAAAGCATTAAGTTTTATGAGAAAATTAGATAAAGAGATTAATGAAGCTTATCATCACTTAGGAATTTATTGTTATAATGTAGAAATCTTAAAAAGAATTGTCTCTTTTAAACAGTCTCAAAATGAAATTAAAAATAAATTAGAACAGTTAAGAGCATTAGATAACAATATAAACATTAATGTAGCTCTCGCCAAATCATCACCAATTGGAGTAGATACAGAGGAGGATTTTATAGCTATAAAAAAATTAATGGAATATAACTCACAATGAGTAAAATTTATTTTCAAGGAACTTTTGGAGCTTATTCGCACTTAGCTGCATTATCAATAGACTCTAATGCTGAGGTTGTGCCCTGTAAAACTTTTGATGATTGTTTTGCTCAAGCATCAAAAGACACAGATTCAAAAATTATAATTCCAGAATCAAATAGAATTACTGGTAATATTGGAATTGAATATTTGATTTTTGAATATAGGTTAAATATTTATGCTGAGTATTTCCAAAAAATAGAACATAATTTACTGGGTTTAGCTGGAACAAAAGTTTCAGAAATCAAGGATGTTTATTCCCATGCCCAAGCACTGTCACAATGTTCAAAATTTATTAAATCAAATAATCTTATTGAACATGTGAGAGCTGACACAGCAGGATCTGCAGAGATGATTTCAAAAAATAAAGATAAAACTAAAGCTGCAATAGCCTCATCATTGAGTGCTAAAACATATGATTTAGAAATTATTAAAAATAATATTGAAAATGAAAAAGGAAATTTAACTAGATTTCTTGTTATGGGTAAAAATATATCACAACCAGAATTTAGTGGAAAAAAATATATTACTTCTTTTTTATTTAAATTAAAAAGTAAACCTGCAGCTTTATATCAATCTTTGGGAGGGTTTGCTATTAATGGAGTAAATCTAACCAAGTTGCAAAGTTATCCTGAAAAAAATTCTTTCGACTCTTTTTTCTTTTTATGTGATTTGGATGGCCACATTGAAGAGCCAAGAGTACAAAAATCACTTGAAGATTTAGGATTACATTGTCAAGATTTTCACGTTCTAGGTGTTTTTGAAGCGGACAAACAAAGAGAAATAAATAAATAACTTTTCTTGTAGATAAGAAATTATTACTGTTATAATAGTTTTGGAGGCTAGAGGTGGATGCTGCTTGAACCCGACCAGATCTTAACAGAAGCAGTCGTAAAGACAGTTTTTCAGGTTCTAGTCTCCTCGTAAATATGAGCAATGATTCAAAAGTATTAGCACTTAAATATAGACCACAAAATTTTGATGATCTTATTGGTCAAGATGTAGTTGCAGAAACTATAATTAATTCAATAATGGCTAATAAAGTTCCTAATGCATATTTATTCACTGGAATAAGAGGAGTTGGAAAAACCACTATAGCAAGAATAGTTGCTAAGGCACTTAATTGTTCAAATGGAATTAAAAATAAGTGTAAAAAATGTGATAATTGTGATGCCATAACTAATTCAAATCATATTGATGTTTTAGAAATGGATGCTGCGAGTAGAACTGGTGTTGACGATGTTAGAGAATTAATTGAGTTTTCTAGATATGGACCAACATCATCAAAGTATAAGATCTTTATTATCGATGAAGTTCACATGTTAAGTAAACAAGCATTTAATGCTTTGTTGAAAACTCTTGAAGAACCTCCAGAATATTTAAAATTTATTTTTGCAACAACTGAAATTAAAAAGATACCAGTTACAGTTATATCAAGATGTCAAAGATTTGATTTATCAAGAATTAGATCATCTGAATTATTTAATTACATTAAAAAAATTAAGGACAAGGAGGGAGGTATAATCTCTGATGATGCATTAAAATTAATAGTGAAAATTTCTGAAGGGTCAGTAAGAGATGCACTTTCCTTATTAGATAGAGCTTTATTAACTTTAAATTCAAAAACTGAATTAGATTTAAAATCGGCACAGAAAATTTTTGGTTTTTTTGATAAATCACAATTAATCGATTTATTTGAATTTATTCTTAAAGGAGACGAGATTAAAGTTATAGAGATTTATAGAAAAATTTACGACCAAGGTGTAGAACCAAAAATCTTTATTAATGATTTCTTAGAATTGCTTTATTACTTTAAAAATATTGAGTCATTAACTTTAGAAAGCACAAATTTTTCATTAAATGATCAAGAATTTCAAAAGATCAAAGATTTAAATAAAAATCTTGATCCGAGCGTATTGATTTTATTTTGGCAATTCACGATTTCGACCTTAGATGAACTTGCCATAGTTTCAAATCAACATTTATCAATGGAAATGTTTTTGTTAAGGCTGATGCATTTAAGTTCAATAAAATTAGATAAAAACACTGATATAAATTCTGTTACCGAAAATTCAGTTAAAAATAAAGAAATTAATGATCAATCAAAACCAATAAATCAAATCAAGAATATTTATCAAGAGGAAAAAAGTAAACCAGAAATTCATAAAGAAGTTAAGTCAGAAAAAAAAATATCTATTAATAGTTTAGAAAAATTAATACAGACCTGTTTTGATAAAAAAGAGATTAAACTAAAGTATGAGTTAGAAAAAAATGTAAATCTAGTAAAATTTGAAAAAAATATGATTGAAATATCTTTTAATGAAAATTTAGATAAAAATTTTGTCAAAGATCTTTCCTCAAAACTTTTTGATTGGACAAGTGAAAGATGGATTATTTCATTTAGTCAATTAAAAGGTGATATTTCAATGAAGGAAAAAGAACAAAAATTAAAGAAATCTTTAATAGAAGAAGCAAAAAATTCAAAAATTTATAAAGATGTAATAAATAATTTTCCTGATGCTGAATTAATTGATATTAATTTAAAAGGAGAGGAAGAACTTAATGACTGATTTTACAAAAATTTTAGATAAAGCAAAAGAACTTGAGTCAAAAATGAAAGAAAGTCAGAAAAAAATAAAAGAAATAAAAGTTGAGGGAATTTCAGGATCGAATTCAGTTAAAGTAGTACTTGATGGGGAAGGCGAGATGCAATCAATCAAATTATCTGAGGAGATAATGAGAGAAGATAAAGCTATAATTGAAGATCTAATTGTTGCTGCTCATAATAGCGCTAAGTCACAACTCAAAACAAAAACAGCTGAAGAAATTTCAAAAGCAACAGGTGGACTTGGAATACCTGGATTTAAATGGCCATTATAGTAAATGCAGAATATCTCTGAGATAGAAGAACTTATTAAATTGATATCAAAATTACCAGGGTTAGGACCTAAATCAGCAAAAAGAATTGTTTTAAAACTGGTAAACAACCGAAATGAACTTGTGAAGCCATTGGCGAATACACTAGCTCAGGTTTATAAAAACGTTGTAAGATGCAATTTATGTGGGACTTTGAAGTCTAATTCATCTGGATGTTTAAACTGTGAAAATACAAAAAATAAATTTACAAAAATTTGTGTAGTTGAAGATATTGCTGACCAGTGGTCAATTGAAAATTCAAATATCTTTCAAGGATATTTCCATATTTTAGGTGGTACAATCTCATCTGTTGGTAATAAAAAAGAGGATTTATTAGTTAATTCTTTAATTGAGAGAATTAAGAAAGATAAAATTGATGAGATTATTTTAGCTACTAGCGCAACAGTAGAAGGTCAAACTACAGCGTTCTATATACAAGATAGCTTAAAAGATATCGATGTTAAGATTACTAAATTAGCTCAAGGCCTACCTGTTGGCGGTGAAATAGAGAGTCTTGATGATGGTACTCTTCTTTCTGCTTTTAAAAATAGATCAAAAATAAATTCTAATTCAAGCTGATTTTTTTTTTAATCGATTTAAATGCAATAGTGGCTCTGTATATCCTGAGGGTTGATCTTTTCCTTTAAAAATAAGTTCACATGCAGTTTGAAATGCTATGGACCTATCATAATCAGAGCTCATTTTAGTATAATTTTGATCATCCTTATTTTGTTTATCCACAACTTTTGCCATTTCTTTCATTATTTCTATAACTTGCATTTTTGTTGTAACACCATGATGTACCCAATTTGCAATATGTTGAGAAGAAATTCTTAAGGTCGCTCTATCTTCCATTAAGCCAACATTATTTAAGTCTGGTACTTTAGAGCAACCCACACCTTGATCAATCCATCTTACAACATACCCAAGTAATGTCTGCGCAGAATTTGAAATTTCTCTATTGATTTCATCAACTGACCAATTTGGTCTATCTGCAATAGGAATAGTAAGTAAATCATCAATTTTAGCCTTATCTCTTTCTGACAACTTTTTTTGAACATCAAAGATATCTATCTCGTGATAATGTAAAGCATGAAGAGCTGCTGCAGTTGGAGATGGAACCCACGCACAATTTGCTCCCGCTTTAAGATGACCAGTTTTTTGATCTAGCATATCTTTCATTTTATCAGGCATAGCCCACATTCCCTTACCGATTTGAGCTTTACCTGAAAATCCACATGCCAAACCTATATCAACATTGTTATTTTCATAAGCTCCAATCCATTTTGAAGATTTCATGTCACCCTTTTTAATCATTGGTCCTGCTTCCATTGATGTATGCATTTCGTCACCTGTACGATCAAGGAAACCAGTATTTATGAAGAAAACTCTATTTTTTAAGGTTCTAATACACTCTTTAAGATTTGATGAGGTTCTTCTTTCTTCATCCATAATTCCAATTTTGCATGTATATTTTTTTAATTTTAATACCTCTTCAACTTTAGTAAAAATTTCATTTGTAAATGCTGTTTCATCTGGACCATGCATCTTTGGTTTTACAATATATATTGAACCAGTTCTTGAATTTCCTTTTTTTTTAGTGTCATGAAGAGCTGCCGCTGTTGTTATAAAGGCATCCATCAATCCCTCTGGAATTTCACTTCCATCTTTCAATATTATTGAGGGATTAGTCATCAAATGACCAACATTCCTAATTAATAAAAGACTTCTTCCATGTAATTTTAATCCTTTTCCATCTCTCGAAATGTAACTTCTATTTGGATTAAGTTTTCGCTCTAATGTTTTTCCCTCTTTCTCAAATCGTGTTACGAGATTTCCTTTCATTAATCCAAGCCAATTTTTATAACAAATCACTTTATCTTGAGCATCTACAGCCGCAACACTGTCCTCATTATCACATATTGTGGATACTGCAGACTCTAGTATTATGTCACTTATTCCTGCATGATCCTGTTGAGAACTAAAAGCTCTTGGATTTTTTAATATTTCAATATGTAGATTATTATTTTTTAATATTATTGCTGATGGATTATCGGCTTCACCTCGATGACCAATGAATTTATCTTTATCTTTTAAAGTTGTTACATCAACACCTTTTAACACTTTTAAATCTTTATTTTGAATAGCTATTCCTGTTATTTTTCTCCAGCTAAAATCTCTTAAAGTAAAATATTTATCCAAAAATTCTCTACCATATTTAATTACAATCTCTCCACGTTCTGGATCATATCTCTCCGAAGTACTATCCTCAGATTCTTCAATCACATCAGTTCCATACAAACTATCATACAAACTCATCCATCTCGCGTTAGCAGCGTTTAAAGCATATCGCGCATTAATAATTGGAACAACTAATTGAGGTCCAGCTATTGTAGCGATTTCCTCATCAATATCACTTGTTTCAATTTTAAAATCTGGACCTTCATCTTTTAAGTAACCAATTTCTTTTAAAAAATTTTTGTATTCTTTAATTTGAATATCTTTTCCTTTGTTATCAATATGCCATTTGTCAATTTTTTTTTGTAGTGTTTCTCTAAAATCAATTAGCACTTTGTTTTTAGGAGCTAGTTCATGAACTGCTTTGTCAAAATCTTTCCAAAATTTTTCAGGGGAAATATCAGTACCATCAAATAACTCATTATTAACAAATAGTAATAATTCCTCTGACACTTTAAGATTATTCACAGAATGATATTTTGATGTCATGGGGGCATATTTAAACTCTAGCTTATTTAAGTCAATTATATAATAGTATCATAGACATTTTATTGTCATTTTTCTTATATAAGTATAATCATACAAAAATGAAAAATTATTTAAATTTTGAAACAGATATTAAAAATCTTGAGAATGAATTAGAGAAATTAAAAGATCCTTTTAATCAAGAGGGTTTGTCAGAAGTTGATACAAAAAAAATTTCTAAAACTCAGGAAGAAATCGATGAGAAGCTAAGAAATATTTATGAGAATTTAGATCCCTGGCAAATTACATTAGTTGCAAGGCACGAGGATAGACCCAAATCAAAGTTTTTTATTGATAACTTATTTGAGGACTTTATCTCATTAGAAGGAGATAGATATTATGGAGAAGACAAATCGGTTATTACAGGTTTTGCAAAATTTAATGGTCAATCGGTGTTAGTAATTGGTCAAGAAAAAGGAGAAAACTTAGAAACTAGAATTGAGAGAAACTTTGGCATGATGAGACCAGAGGGTTATAGAAAAACTATTAGGTTAATGGAACTAGCAGATAAGTTTAATATTCCTATTATATCTTTTATAGATACTCCAGGCGCATATCCAGGAGTGGGTGCGGAGGAGAGAGGACAAGCAGAAGCAATCGCAAAGTCAATTGAATGTTGTATGAAACTTAAGGTCCCAACTTTAGCTATAGTAATTGGTGAAGGTGGTTCAGGTGGAGCTATAGCTCTTGCATCTTCTAATAAAGTTTTAATGCTTGAGAATGCAATTTACTCAGTAATATCACCCGAGGGATGTGCAACAATATTGTGGAGAGATCCAAAAAAAATGCTCGATGCTGCAAAAGCAATGAGACTATCTGCTAAAGACTTATTAAAGCTAAATATTATTGATGAAATAATTCCGGAGCCTTTAGGTGGCGCTCATAGAGACAGAGATATGATTTTAGAGAATATAAAGAATTCTATTTCTAAAAATTTAGATTTTTTTAAAACCTTAACATTTGAAGAAATTCTAAATCATAGAAAAGATAAGTTCTTAAAAATTGGAAGAAGTAAAGGATTTATATCTAGTCCTGAAAGTCTAAGTGCAATCCAAACTTCTGGATTAGATTTTAAAGAAATAATTAAATCAAAAAAAAATATTGCAATTGTTGTGGCAACGGTAGTTATTTTAACCACTCTAACTTTATTTATTCTATAGAGCTCCACAACATTTCTTGAATTTTTTACCAGATCCACATGGACAAGGATCATTTCTATTCGTTTTTTTTCCTAAGTTTCTAAATTTTTCTTTTAATTGTCTCTGGTTTATTTTTTCAGTTGGTTCATTGTAAACTTTAAGATTCATCAATATTTTTACATAATCTAGTTTTAGTTTGTTCAGTAAATTAGAGAATAAATCAAAAGCTTCTTTTTTATATTCTATAAGAGGATCTCTTTGTCCATATGATCTAAGACCTACAACCTGTCTTAATTGTTCTAAGTATTGGATGTGTGATTTCCAATTAAAATCAATGGATTGTAAAAGAATTCTTTTTTCTATTTCTTTCGATTGATTTTCCCCAAGAATTTTAGATCTCTCTTCTCTAGCAAATTTGAATTTTTCAAAAATTTTTCCTCTTAGTTTTGTGTCACTTAAAGATATTAATTCATCATATTCATCATCGTTTAGACTTTTTCCAAAAATAGACTTTAATTTATTGCTAAACTCATTATTTTTAGGATTTGATAATTTTTGTATTTTTAGGCTTATCAAGTTGTCCACTATTTCTGATAAAAAACTATCTGAATAATCAAAAATTTTTTCACTATCCATAGCATCTTTTCTTTGAGAAAATATCACTTGTCTTTGATCATTTAAAACATTGTCAAACTTTATAAGAGTTTTTCTAATATCAAAATTTCGTGCCTCAACTTTTTGTTGTGCTCTTTCTAGCGCTTTATTTATCCAGGGATGATCTATACTTTCACCATCTTTCAAGCCAAGTTTTTGAAGAATATTGTTCATAGATTCGGATCCAAAAATTCTCATAAGATCATCCTCTAAACTTACATAAAAAATTGAACTTCCCTCGTCTCCCTGTCTACCCGATCTTCCTCTTGCTTGATTGTCTACTCTTCTAGATTCCATTCGTTCAGTTCCAATAACAAATAAACCGCCTATAGATTTGATATAATCTTTATTTTTTTTGAGTTGATCGTCCTTAATCGTTTCTTTTTTCCCACCTAGTTGGATATCTACACCTCTACCAGAAATACTTGTCGTAATTATCACTGATTTGGCTTTACCAGCATTTGCTATAATCTCTGCTTCATCTTCATGATTCTTAGCATTTAATACGATGTGCTTAATCTTTTCTTGCGTTAGTAATTTGGAATATATCTCAGATTTACTTACGCTAGACGTGAAGACTAAAAGAGGTTGACTGTTTTCATGGCATTCTTTAATTTTTTTAATGATCGCTATATTTTTTTCTTCTTCAGTTCGAAAAATTTGATCATTGAAATCTTTTCTGATCATCTCTTTATTAGTTGGAATTACAATTACATTCAGATTATAGATTTCAAAAAACTCCTCAGACTCTGTAGCAGCTGTGCCTGTACATCCTGATATCTTTTTATAAAGTTTAAAATAATTTTGGTAAGTTATAGAGGCTAAAGTTTGATTTTCAGCCTGTATCTCAATTTTTTCCTTAGCCTCAATAGCTTGGTGGAGACCATCACCAAATCTTCTGCCCTCTAATATTCGACCTGTTAATTCATCCACAATTTTGATGCTGTTTTCTGTAACAAGGTAATCTTTATCTTTTTTAAATAAATGATTTGCTTTTAAAGCTTGATTCACAAAATGAACTAAATCAAGATTTTCTGGATCATAAAAATTATTATTTTTTAAAACCCCTGCATTAGAGAATAAACTTTCAATATGGTTAATGCCTTCGTTGGTTAATAAAATATTTCTATCTTTTTCATCAACCTCAAAATCATTTTTATTCAGAAGCTTTACTACTTTGTCTACCGCAACATATTGATTAGTTTTATCCTCTGCAGCCCCTGAAATTACCAAAGGAGTTCTTGCTTCATCAATTAAACAGGAATCTATCTCATCAACTATTGCAAAATTGTGTCCTCTTTGAACCATCTCATCTTTTGAATATTTCATATTATCTCGAAGATAATCAAATCCTAATTCACTGTTCGTTGCGTAAGTAATATCGCAATCATAATTTTTCTTTCTTTCCTCATCGTTTTGATCATTATTTATATAGCCCGATGTTAAACCTAAAAAACTAAAAATTTTACCCATCTCCAAAGAGTCTCTTTTTGCCAGGTAATCATTTACTGTCACAATATGAACTCCTTTTCCCTCTAAAGCATTTAAATATGCTGCTAAAGCAATCGTAAGAGTTTTACCTTCTCCAGTTCTCATTTCTGCAATCTTATTTTCATGCAGAACAATTCCACCAATTATTTGAACATCGAAATGCCTTTCACTTCTTGACCTTAAAGACGCCTCTCTTACTAGAGCAAAAGCTTCAGGTAGAATTTTGTTAAGAGAATTTCCTTTTTTAATTTCTTCTTTTAATTTAATGGTTTTCTCTGGGAACTCTTTATCACTAAGTTTTTTAATATTTTCCTCTAAAAAATTGATTTGGTCTACTATTTTGCCAATCTTATCTAGCTCTTTTTTATTGCCAGATTTAATAAATTTAGAAATAAAGTTTAGAGGATTAAACATTAGTTTTTGATATACATTTTAATTACAACTTTTAATATAGTTATTTAATTTAAATTTTAAATATCATGGGAATTAATTTATCAAATTTTTTAGTCTCAAAATCACACGATCGAAAAATGGGGCAATATCAAGATCTTGATCACTTAGATGGTTTAGCGGTATCTTCAATTAGTGCTAATTTATACAATTCTAAAAGAGATGATTTAGCAATGTTCTATTTTCGTGATGGTGCAAATTTTGCATCACTTTATACACAGTCTAAAATTTTGTCAGAAAATATTAAATGGAATTTAAGTCAAAAAACTCAAAAAATTTTTTCACTTGTAGTCAATACTAGAAATGCAAACTCATTCACAGGTGATCATGGTTATAAAAGCATGCAACATCTGGCAGATTTAGTTTCAAAACAATTAACAGAGAAACAAAAAGAGGATGAAGACGATCCAAAAATAATTAAACCAAAAAATCTTATTTTTGGATGCACTGGAACAATAGGGGAAAAATTCCCTGAAGAGAAAATTAAGTTAAAAATTCCCGAGCTAATTAAAAATATAAAATACACACAAAACAAATATGTTTGGATGAAGGTTGCTTTAGCAATAATGACAACTGATACACAGCCAAAAATAGCGATGGAAGAATGCAAAATTGGAAATACAACTGTAAAAATTTATGGAATAGCAAAAGGTTCAGGTATGATACAACCAAATATGGCAACTACATTGGCTTATATCTTCACTGATGCTGATATATCTAATGATGTATTAAAAAAGTTACTTAAGAAAAATATTGAAAATACCTTTAATGCAATTTCGTGTGATAGCGATACAAGTACAAATGATATGATATCAATTTTCTCCACTGGAAAAGCAAAAAATACTTTAATAAAGACAATTAATGATAAAAAGATCAAATCGTTTGATGAAGCACTTAACAGTCTATTGTTAAATTTAGCAAAAAGAGTCGTGGCTGATGGAGAGGGAGCCTCGAAGTTTGTTACAATAAATGTGTTAAACTCTAAGACTGAGCAAGATGCGAAAAGAATTGGTTTTTCTATTGCCAACTCTCCATTAGTAAAAACTGCAATTGCCGGTGAGGATCCGAATTGGGGGAGAATAATTATGGCAATTGGAAAATCTGAAGTAGATATAAATTTAAATAAATTATCAATAAAATTGGGTGATTTAGTAATTGTAAATAAGGGAAAAATTCACAATCATTATAATGAGAATGATGCTGCAAAATATATGAAGGGCTTAGATATAAATCTTAGTGTCGACATTGGAAATGGAAAAAAAAGTTTTACAGTTTATACTATGGATCTAACCAATGAATATATCAAAATTAATTCAGACTACAGAAGTTAGCTTTGTTGAAATTTAGTATAATAGTAATTAAATATGCACAATGATTAAATATAATTTATTGTGTAAAAAATGTAAACTATCGTTTGACAGCTGGTTCGTATCTTCAAAAGAATATGATAAGCTTAAAAAGAAAAAGTTAATTAATTGTCATAGTTGCGGATCTATATCAGTAGAAAAAAATTTAATGGCACCAAAATTAATTAGTAACAATTTTAGTCTTAAAAATGAAAAAAAAGATTTGATAAAATATCAAAAGATTAAAAAAACAATTAATGAATATCAAAAATTTATTAAGAATAACTTTGATTATGTAGGTGAAAACTTTGCTTATGAGGCGAGATCAATACATTATAACAAGAAGAAAAAACAAAAAGGAATCTATGGATCTGCATCTAAACAGGATTTAAAAGAACTTCAAGAAGAGGGTATAGATGCTCAGATGGTACCGTGGTTTGAAAATGAAAATAATTAATTTTTGATAAACTTGGCAATGTAATTTACTGATTTATCATTACCTACACTCCATTTATTTTTAATCAAATTAAAGTTCATTCCATCTACCCTATCTAGCCTTAGATCATTTTTTTTAAGTATTGAAATTAAATCTTCGGGTTTTAAAAATTTTTCCCATTCATGCGTTCCTATTGGAAGCCAACGCAATATATATTCAGCCCCTACAATTGCAAAAATATAAGATTTTAATGTTTTATTTAATGTTGCAACAAACATAATTCCATTTTTTTTTAACAGTTTACTGCAGGATTTTAAAAAAAAATTCACGTCTTCAACATGTTCTACAATTTCCATATTTAAAATAACGTCAAATTTATCTTTTATATTAAATTTTTCAGGTGATGAGCAGAAATAGTCTATTTGAAGATTATTCTTTTTCGAATGAAGTTTTGCGACTTGAATATTTTTATCAGATGCATCAATACCAGTTACCTTGGCACCTAATCTACACATAGGTTCTGATAACAAACCTCCACCGCATCCTACATCTAAAATTTTGATATTTTTAAGTGGAGACTTATTATAATTGAGATTAAATGTCTTAATAATATTTTCTTTAATGTAAGAAATTCTAATGGGGTTAAATCTATGTAATGGTTTAAATTTACCTTCTGGATTCCACCATTCTTCCGCAATTTTAGAAAATTTTTCTATTTCTTTTTTATTTATTGTGTTATTTTTCATTAGTAAGTTGACTTTATATTCAACATGTATTTATTCAATATTTTTTAAATTTAAAAGATTATTTTATCATGAAAATTGTCGTATTGAAATTTGGAGGCACATCAGTTGGCACTATAAAAAAGATAAAAAGAGTTGGTGAAATAATTATTAATTACAAAAAGAAAAACTACAAGGTCATTGTAGTTTCATCAGCTATGAGCGGTGTGACAAATGAGTTAATAAAAAAATCTTTTGAAATTAGTGATAGTTTCTCTGAGTCGGAACATGATGTTTTAGTTTCTTCAGGTGAACAAATTGCATGCTCTTTTATTGCTGGACGATTAATTCATGAGGGACATATGTCTAGATCTTGGTTATCTTGGCAAGTTCCGATTTTGACTAAAGGAAAATATAAAAATTCGAGAATAAATCAAATAAATAAAAGAAACATCATAAAATATTTAAAAAGAGGTGGCATACCAATAGTAACTGGGTTTCAGGGAATAAATGACGAAAATAGAATTACAACAATAGGAAGGGGCGGATCTGACGCGAGTGCAATTATGATTGCTAAGTTTTTCAAAGCAGAGAGATGTATAATCTATACTGATGTAGAGGGAGTATACACAACCGATCCTAACAAATTGAAAAATGCAAAAAAGATTAAGGTAATTTCGTACGAAGAAATGTTAGAAATGGCGTCATTAGGTGCAAAAGTTATGCAACCAGTTTCAATACAAGATGCACGATTAAATAGAATTGATATTGAGGTAAAATCGTCTTTTTCTAAAAAATCAGGAACTTTGATCACTAAAAGGTCAAATATTGTTAATAATAAAATTGTGACTGGAATTTCTTCAACTCAAAACGATTCAAAAGTCTCTCTAATAGGCGTGAAAGATAAACCAGGGGTTGCTGCAGCAATTTTTAAACCATTATCTAAAAATTTAATTAATGTTGACATGGTTGTGCAAAATATTTCCTCTAATGGCAAAGAAACAGATTTAACATTTACAATTAAAACAGATGACTTAAATAAAACAAAAAAAATTATTCAACAAAACAAAACTATAAATTATAGAAAATTAATTTTTGAAAAGGGTGTTTCAAAAATTTCGGTAATTGGTGTGGGCATGATATCTACACCTGGAGTGACATTCCGGATGTTTCAATCGTTGGCAAATAAAAAAATAAATATTAAAGTAATTTCAACATCTGAAATTAAAATTTCAGTTTTGATTGATAAAAAAAATACACAAAAAGCTTTAATTGCGCTTCACAAAGAATTTAGATTAGAACAAAAAAAATGAGTATTAGACCATTTAGAGATATTAAAAGAAGAAAAACAAGAGAGATTAATGTTGGCAAAGTAAAAGTTGGAGGAGTAAATCCTATAACAGTTCAATCAATGACTAATACCCTTACGACTGATATAAAAGCTACGATTGACCAAATAAATCAAATTAGCACTGAGGGAGCTGACATAGTAAGAGTCTCTTGTCCTGACGAGTTATCATCCAAAGCGTTAAAAGAAATAATCAAAAATGTTGATGTACCTATAGTTGCTGATGTTCATTTTCATTATAAAAGAGCGATTGAAGCTGCTGAAAATGGTGCGAGCTGTTTAAGAATAAATCCTGGAAATATTGGAAGTAAAAATAGAATTAAAGAAATTGTAAAAGCTGCAATTGATAATAATTGCTCAATAAGAGTGGGAGTTAATGCGGGATCTTTAGAAAAGGATATCTTAGATAAATATAGGGAGCCCTGCCCAGAAGCATTAGTGGAAAGTGCTTTAAGAAATATCAAGATATTAGAAGATGAAGATTTTCAAAATTTAAAAATTAGTGTTAAGTCATCAGATGTTTTCTTAACTGTTCAAGCTTATAGACAATTGTCAAAATCCACTGATTATCCATTACATTTAGGAATTACAGAGGCAGGAGGATTTATACCTGGAAGTGTTAAATCCTCTATTGGGTTAGGAACATTACTTTTGGAAGGCATTGGAGATACTATTAGAATTTCCTTATCCGATGATCCTGTTGAAGAAGTAAAAATTGGAAATGAAATACTAAAATCCTTAAATCTAAGAGAAAGAGGGGTCAAGATAATATCTTGTCCCTCATGCGCAAGACAGGGTTTTGAAGTAATTGAAACTGTAAAAATATTGGAGAAAAAACTTTCTCATATAAAAACTCCAGTCACGTTATCTGTAATTGGTTGTGTAGTTAATGGTCCCGGAGAAGCAGCTTTAACAGATGTGGGAATAACTGGAGGTAAGAAAGGTAACAATATGCTTTATTTGTCTGGAGTGCAATCTAAAAAAGTTTTAACCAGTGAAATGATTGAGAAGGTTGTAAGTGAAGTAGAAAAAAAAGCATCTGAATTAGAAAATTCAAAATGATTCCTATAAAAACAGTTAATGATTTGATTATCAAGCATGCTTTATTAGAAAAAGAGCTTTCATCAGGAGAAATTGATAAAAATTCTTTTGCTGAAAAATCAAAAGAATATGCAGACCTTAATGAGATTGTAAAAATTGCTAAATTTTATATTTCTTTTGAAAAAAATAAAAAAGAAATTAAATCAATTTTAGATGATAGAAATTCAGATACAGATATGATAAAAATGGCAGAGTCAGAATTGAATGATTTAGAAATTCAAAACGAAAAAAATGAAAAAAAATTAAAATTGTTTTTATTACCAAAGGATGAAGCAGATAAAAAAAACGCGATAATTGAAATAAGAGCGGGCACAGGAGGTTTAGAAGCTAGTTTATTTGCTTCAGATCTTTTTAAAATGTATGAGAAACTAAGTAACAAAAAAAAATGGAGCCTTGAATTAATTTCGATTTCTAGAAGTGAGGCTGGTGGCTTGAAAGAGGTTATTGCCTCAATAAAAGGAAATAATATTTACTCTACTTTAAAGTATGAAAGTGGTGTTCATAGAGTTCAAAGAGTGCCTGATACGGAGACACAAGGAAGAGTTCATACTTCTGCTGCAACGGTTGCAGTTTTACCAGAGGCAGAGGAAGTTGATCTTAAAATAAATGAAAGTGATTTAAGAATTGATGTGTTCAGGGCCGGTGGACCTGGTGGACAATCAGTGAATACAACAGATAGTGCCGTAAGGATTACACATATTCCATCTGGAATTTCTGTTTCTCAACAGGATGAAAAATCTCAGCACAAAAATAAGGCTAAAGGGATGAAAATTTTAAGAGCTAGATTGTATGAACTTGAAAGGTCAAGAATTGAAAATGAAAGATCAAAAGATAGAAAAAGTAAAATAGGCTCAGGTGATAGATCAGAAAGAATAAGAACCTATAATTTTCCACAAGGAAGAGTGACCGATCATAGAATAAATTTAACTTTACATAAGCTTGACGAATTTTTAGAGGGTGAAGCGTTTGATGAAATGATAGAAGCATTAACTCTGCAAGCACAAGAAGAAAGTTTAAATGTTTTAAATTAATGAATTTTGAAATTGCAATTAAAAACGCCTGTAAAGAACTAAAAAAAAATAAGATTACTTCTGCTTTATTAGATAGTGAACTTTTGTTATCTAAAGTAATTAAAAAAGATAGAAAGTTTATATTGTTAAACCTTGATAAAGAAATTGATCAAATTGACCAGAATAGTTTTAAAGAACTAATTATTAAACGTTCACAAGGAAAACCACTTGCATACTTAACTGGTATAAAGTCATTTTGGAATTACGACTTTAAAATTAATGAAAAAGTTTTAATTCCAAGACCAGACACAGAAATCATAATAGAGCAAGTTTTAGATATTTATAAAAATAAGAATAATGTTAATTTTTTGGAGGTTGGCATTGGTTCAGGATGTATGGGACTTACAATATTAAAAGAAAAAAAGTTTTTTAAAGCGACCGGTATAGACTTGAGTCAAGATTGTATAGAAATATGTAGATTTAATGCAAATAAACTTGGAGTTGGAGATAGATTAAAATTACTAAAATCAGATGTTGACAATTTAATTTTTCGCAAATATGATTTAATTATTTCTAATCCTCCTTACATAAAAAAGTTTGATTTAAGAAATCTTGATAAGGGTATTAAGAATTATGAGCCTAAATTGGCTATTGATGGTGGATTAGAGGGTTTATCAGTAATAAGAAAAGTTATAAAAAAAACGTCTGAATTGGTAAAAACACGCGGTAAGTTAATTTTAGAAATTGGTTATGATCAAAAAGAACCAGTTAAAAAAATGTTAAATGAGAATAATTTCTATATCAATAAGATTGTTAAAGATTTAGCAAAAAATGATCGATGTATAGTTAGTACAAAAAATTAAATTTTATGGTCACATTTAGAAATAATAATGCAAGAAGAAATAACTTTAGAAGAAATGATAGAGGTTTTAAATCCCATACGGATAGACCTAAGTATGGTTCTAATTTTTCAAAAAATGAGAATTTTCAAAGAAAGTCACCGGGTAGAAATAATCATAATGCATCAAAATTAATTGAAAAATATAATAATCTTGCAAGAGAGGCTTCCTCTAATGGGGATAAAATTTTATCAGAAAACTATTTTCAACATGCAGACCATTTTACAAGAATTTTAAATGAACAAGATGCTCAAAGAAGGCTTAATTCAATAAATAACGATCTTGATAAATCTCAAGAAAATATAGTTGAAGTAAAAAAATAATAAAAAGAGTACATTTAAAATTAATTTAGACCGATAATTTTTTCAGACTTTAAAACATTTAATTTAATCTTTTTCGTTTCAAATAGTTTTCTATTATCTCCTTTAAGAATCTTTCCAGAGGGAAGTTTTAAAGTTTGAGAATTTACTCTTTTTCCATTAATTAGAACTTCGTAATGCAAATGAGGTCCCGTAGATTTTCCTGTTGAGCCAACATATCCTATTGTTTGTCCTTGTTTTACCCTAACACCACTCCTAATCCCTTTAGCAAATTTAGACAAATGAGCATAGATTGTTTGATAAGTTGAATTGTGTTTGATGACTACGCAATTTCCACCTCCACCACACCAACCTGCCTTTTTAATTACACCTGAACCAGATGCCATTATCGGTGTTCCCATTGGAGCAGCAAAGTCAGTGCCTTTATGCATTTTATTAAATCCATCTATTGGATGTTTTCTCATTCCAAAAGGAGAAGAAAGTCTTGCGCCATTGATTGGAGTTTTCATTAATGCTTTTTCAACACTTTTACCATTCTTGTCATAGTGTCCGGTATTGTCCTCCTCATCAAAATAAAAAAGCGAATTATCTTCACCACTCAAAATTAAATTTGCAAATAAGATGTTACCTGTTTCTATTAACTTTTTATTTTCGTCTATGTAAGTTTCATACATGATTTGAAATTTATCTCTTTTTCTAATATCTCTTTGAAAGTCTACCTGAAAACCATAAATTCTTGCAAATTCAATTATTACATTAGTAGGCACTTTTTGATCTGTTGCTGATTTGTAAAGGCTTTTAAGAATCGTGCTTTCATTATAAACTACTTTTTTTTCTAACTTTGTTAAGACAATTTCTTGATTAAAATTTTTATTCTCTGTATCTTCAGTTAATACAATTCTTTCTTTATTTGATATTTGGAAAATAAATTCGATTATTGAATTATCATTTTGATCAATAGTAAAATAAATTTTTTGATTAGTATTTAATTTATTTAAATTAACTTTATTATCTATTTTATTTTTTATAATTGAAATTTCGTCTTTATTTAAAGAGTAATACTCAAGGATCCCCATAAAAGTTTCTCCCTCTCTCACTTTGTGTGAAACTTTTTTAAATCTTGGTTCAAACTTTTCAAAAAAATGATTAACTGTCTTTTTAAAATAGAAATTTTCAATAATTTTTTTATAATTTTTATTAATCCTACTCTTTGTTTGATTATGGTAAATTGTAAATATACTTGTTAAAATAATTAATATTATTAGAGCAATAATCTCATTCTTTACTCTAAATTTTATGTTAAATTTCTTAATCATAGATAGTTTTTGAATTATCGATTATTAGTTTAACATTAAAAAAAAATCAAAAAAAACCCATAAAATTAAGGCTTTTTTAACAATTTTTTAGTCTTAATTGCTTGATTTCCTCTTATTTTAGCCTATAAGCACTAAACTTCTTCATAAAATTATTGAGAATGAAATAAATTTATGAGGATTATTGGGCTTTTTTGCCTAATTAGCTGTTTAAAATGTAAAAATTTAAGAAGAGAAGTGTGGACGGTTAAGGTTACCAAAATTTGTCGTACACACTTCAACATCATATAAATTTTATTCTTAGAATTTATATGGAAGCTAGTGTGCGCCGTTTTTAAACTTGAGAGTTTGATCATGGCTCAGAACGTACGCTGGCGGCACGCCTAACACATGCAAGTCGAACGAAGTAGCAATACTTAGTGGCAGACGGGTGAGTAACATGTAGGTATCTACCCTATGGCCTGGAATAACACGAGGAAACTTGTGCTAATACCGGATAAGTCTTTACGGAGAAAGCTTTATGCACCATTGGATGAGCCTGCACTTGATTAGTTTGTTGGTAGGGTAATGGCCTACCAAGACTGTGATCAATAGCTGATTTGAGAGGATGATCAGCCACATTGGGACTGAGACACGGCCCAAACTCCTACGGGAGGCAGCAGTGGGGAATCTTGCACAATGGAGGAAACTCTGATGCAGCGATGCCGCGTGAGTGAAGAAGGCCCTTGGGTTGTAAAGCTCTTTCGTCGGGGAAGAAAATGACTGTACCCGAATAAGAAGGTCCGGCTAACTTCGTGCCAGCAGCCGCGGTAATACGAAGGGACCTAGCGTAGTTCGGAATTACTGGGCTTAAAGAGTTCGTAGGTGGTTGAAAAAGTTGGTGGTGAAATCCCAGAGCTTAACTCTGGAACTGCCATCAAAACTTTTCAGCTAGAGTATGATAGAGGAAAGCAGAATTTCTAGTGTAGAGGTGAAATTCGTAGATATTAGAAAGAATACCAATTGCGAAGGCAGCTTTCTGGATCATTACTGACACTGAGGAACGAAAGCATGGGTAGCGAAGAGGATTAGATACCCTCGTAGTCCATGCCGTAAACGATGTGTGTTAGACGTTGGAAATTTATTTTCAGTGTCGCAGCGAAAGCGATAAACACACCGCCTGGGGAGTACGACCGCAAGGTTAAAACTCAAATGAATTGACGGGGACCCGCACAAGTAGTGGAGCATGTGGTTTAATTCGAAGATACGCGCAGAACCTTACCAACACTTGACATGTTCGTCGCGACTTTAAGAGATTAAAGTTTTCGGTTCGGCCGGACGAAACACAGGTGCTGCATGGCTGTCGTCAGCTCGTGTCGTGAGATGTTGGGTTAAGTCCCGCAACGAGCGCAACCCTCACTTTTAGTTGCCATCATTAAGTTGGGCACTCTGAAAGAACTGCCAGTGATAAGCTGGAGGAAGGTGGGGATGACGTCAAGTCCTCATGGCCCTTACGTGTTGGGCTACACACGTGCTACAATGGTATATACAACAGGAAGCAAGACGGCGACGTTTAGCAAATCCTCAAAATATACCTCAGTTCGGATTGCACTCTGCAACTCGAGTGCATGAAGCTGGAATTACTAGTAATCGTGGATCAGCGTGCCACGGTGAATGCGTTCCCGGGTCTTGTACACACCGCCCGTCACACCATGGGAGTTGGTTCTACCTTAAGGCAAGGTTTCAAACCCTTGACCACGGTATAGTCAGCGACTGGGGTGAAGTCGTAACAAGGTAGCCGTAGGGGAACCTGCGGCTGGATTACCTCCTTTCTAAGGATGAATAAAAGTAAAATTTTATTCTAAAAAATACACAAGGTTAATGTTGACCGTCCTCATTTCTCTTCTTAATATTTAGTGTTTCTCTTGAATGGGGGCCGGTAGCTCAGTTGGTTAGAGCACACCCTTGATAAGGGTGGGGTCGAAAGTTCGAGTCTTTCTCGGCCCACCAATATAAAATTAAGGGGGGATTAGCTCAGCTGGGAGAGCGCCTGATTTGCATTCAGGAGGTCAGCGGTTCGATCCCGCTATCCTCCACCAAAACACTTAGTTATCAAAAATTGTAAATAATATTAATAATATCAATATCTATATCCGAACATTAGAAATGTTATTACCTAATGTTCAAATAAAAATTTGATTCAACACAGAATTTTTTTCTGTGCATAAATCAAGCGTTTAAGGGCGTGTGGCGGATGCCTTGGCACTGAAAGCCGACGAAGGACGTGATATACTGCGATAAGTTTCGGGGAGCTGTATGTAAGTTTTGATCCGAAAATTTCCGAATGGGGAAACCCACCACTTTATGTGGTACTTTAAACTGAATACATAAGTTTAAAGAGATAACCTGGAGAACTGAAACATCTAAGTAACCAGAGGAAAAGAAATCAATTGAGATTCCGTTAGTAGTGGCGAGCGAAAGCGGAACAGGCCAGCAATTTTGTTAAAAAAATTAGAATAGTTTGGAAATGCTAACCATAGAGGGTGATAGTCCCGTATAAGTAACGTTTAATAAAATTCTTGAGTAAAGCGGGACACGTGAAATCCTGCTCGAATATAGGGGGACCACCCTCTAAGCCTAAATACTCTTCAGTGACCGATAGTGAACAAGTACCGTGAGGGAAAGGTGAAAAGAACCCCTATTAGGGGAGTGAAATAGAACCTGAAACCGCATGCCTACAATCAGTCGAAGCTCTTTTTAGAGTGACGGCGTACCTTTTGTATAATGGGTCAGTGACTTAATTTATTAAGCAAGCTTAAGCCATCTAGGTGTAGGCGCAGCGAAAGCAAGTCTTAATAGGGCGACAAGTTTAATGAATTAGACCCGAAAACGAATGAGCTTACCATGAGCAGGTTGAAAGCAAGGTAACACTTGCCGGAGGACCGAACCAGTTGACGTTGAAAAGTCTTTGGATGACTTGTGGTAAGGGGTGAAAGGCCAACCAAATTCGTAGATAGCTGGTTTTCCGCGAAAACTATTTAGGTAGTGCGTTGAGTAAATAGATGTTTAGAGGTAGAGCACTAAATGGGCTAGGGGGAAGAGATTCTTACCAAACCTAATAAAACTCCGAATGCTAAACATTGTTCCTCAGCAGACAGACTGTGGGTGCTAAGGTCCATGGTCGAGAGGGAAAGAGCCCAGACCACCAGATAAGGTCCCAAAATTATGATTAAGTGTGAAAGGATGTGGAAATTCCTTAACAGCCGGGAGGTTGGCTTAGAAGCAGCCATCCTTTAAAGATAGCGTAACAGCTCACCGGTCTAATAGAGTTTCTGCGCCGAAGATGTAACGGGGCTAAAATCATATACCGAATCTGTGGATTTATAATTTTTTCTAAAATTATAACTGGTAGCGGAACGTTCTGTAAGTCTTTGAAGGGATACCCGTGAGGGATCCTGGAGATATCAGAAGTGCGAATGCTGACATAAGTAACGATAAAAGAAGTGAAAAACTTCTTCGCCGAAAATCCAAGGGTTTCTGCGCAAGGTTAATCCGCGCAGAGTTAGTCGGCACCTAAGGCGAGGGCGAAAGCCGTAGTCGATGGAAACAAGGTTAATATTCCTTGACCAGATGGTAGTGACGAATCTTGTAAGTTGTAAATTCTTAATGGATTGAATTTGCCGCGAGAAGGTTCCAAGAAATAGCTCCATCATTAGACCGTACCCTAAACCGACACAGGTGGATTAATAGAGTATATTTAGGCGCTTGAGAGAATGATGTTGAAGGAACTCGGCAAAATGCTTCCGTAACTTCGGAATAAGGAAGACCTTTATTTAGGCAACTATTTAAAGGTGGCACAAGCCAGGGAG
>CABYYA010000003.1:47500-73222 GCA_902523125.1 uncultured Pelagibacteraceae bacterium
GTAAAAAAATTGATAAAATTGTTATAGCGACCTCACAAAATCCTTTAGATGATTTATTATATGATTTATGTGTCACAAAAGGGATAAATGTTTTCAGGGGGAGTTTAAATAATCTTTTAGAAAGATATTACAAATGCGCTAAAAAATTTGAGGCTGATCACATAGTTAGAATTACTTCAGATTGTCCATTAATTGATCCAAAAATTATCGATGAAGTTATAAGTAATTATTTAAGTTTTAAAGATTTAGACTATATGAGTAATATTCATCCTCCATCTTATCCAGATGGTTTTGACATAGAGGTATTTAGATTTGAAGCTTTAAGGAAAGCATACAGAAATGCAAAAAAAAACTTCGAAAGAGAGCATGTTACACCTTACATATGGGATAATTTAAAAAAATTCAAAATTAAAAATCATAGCTCGATAAAACACAAAGATCTTTATAATAAATATAGATTAACATTAGATTACAAAGAGGATTTTTACGTTATTTGGAATATTTACCAAAAACTCTATCCAAAAAAAAAAAATTTTGATTTGTATGATATTATTAAATTTATAAAAAGAAATTCTAAAATTTTACAAAATAAACATTTAATTAAGGTAAATTGGTATAAGGATCATTATAAAAAACTAAAGACTATTTATAAAAAAGATGTAAAGACTAATATAAAAAATGTTTAAAAAATTTAAAAAGAATTCAAAAAAATTACAAAAATATGCCTCAGAAATAATACCTGGAACATCGCAGCTGTTTGGCAAAAGACCAGAATTATATCTTCCAGGAGGAAACTGGCCCACATATTACTCTAAAGCTAAAGGTGTTAGTGTTTGGGGTTTAGATAATAAGAAATATTACGATTTTACAATGGTAGGAATTGGAACATCAGTTTTAGGTTACTCTGATCCGACTATCAATAAAGTAGCTGTGAAAGCCCTTAACTCGTCACCAATGAATACTTTAAATCCACCCGAAGATGTTGAGCTTGCAGAAATGTTGCTTAAACTTCATCCATGGTCTGAGGGTGTAAGATTTTGTAGAACCGGTGGAGAAAGTATGTCAATAGCAATAAGACTTGCAAGAGCTTACAATAAAAGAGATAAAATATTATTTTGTGGTTATCATGGTTGGCATGATTGGTATTTGGCTGCAAATTTGAATTCTCAAAATAGTTTAAATACACATTTGTTACCAGGATTAGAACCTTTAGGTGTACCAAAAGCTTTTGAGGGACTTGTTATACCTTTTAAATTCAATAGTTTTGAAGATATAGAGAGAATTGTAAAAAAAAATGCTAAAGACTGTGCTGCAATAGTTATGGAGCCTTGTAGAGAAAGTTTACCAGACAAAGAATATTTAAATGAGATTAAAAGAATAGCAAAAAAAAATAATTGTGTGCTTATTTTTGATGAAATTACTAGTGGTTGGAGATCTAATACAGGTGGTATACACATGAATTTAGGCATTTATCCAGATATGGCAGTATTTGGAAAAACGATAGCAAACGGTTTTGCGATGGGAGCAATAATAGGAAAAAAAAAAATTATGAAAAATGCTACAAAAACATTTATCAGTAGTGCATTTTGGACAGAAAGAATTGGTCCTGCATGTGCAGTTGCATTTATAAAGAAACACAAAAAACTTAATCTAGGAAATATACTTATAACGAAAGGTAAAAAAATTAAAAATGTTTGGAAAAAAAGCGCAAAAGATGCAGGTCTTGATATTGAAATTAATGGTATTGATCCACTTCCAACATTTAAACTAAAAGTAAAAGATTGGCCAGCTACTTTAACATATTTCATTCAAGAAATGCTCAAAAAAAAATTTTTAGCTACAGATAAATGTTACGCTAATTATAAGCACGATAATATTTTGATAACTAAATATGAAAAAGCTTGTTCAAGTGTTTTCTTGGATATCGCTAAATTAAATAAAAAAAATAAGATTAGGGAAAATCTTAAAAGCCCTGTTAAATTAATGGGATTTAAAAGATTAACAAATTAAATAGATGAATTATAAGAAAAATATAATTATTACGGGTGGGTTAGGTTTATTAGGAAAGGCACTGACTATTGAATTAGCTAATACAGGTGCACATATAATTATTTTAGACATAAAAAGTAAAAAAGAATTTAATAAAATAAATAGTTTTAAAAAAATAAAAAATAATTTAAGTTACTTTAAGTGCGATGTGTCAAATATTAAGATAGTAAAAAAAATTAATATTAAATTAAGAAATAAATTCAAAAAATTTGATGTTTTAATTAATGCAGCTGCAGTTACAGATGCTGTCGAAAAAAGCAAAAGTCCAAAAAAATCAATGTTCGAGAATTATAGTATTAACGATTGGAATAAATCAATATTAGGAAATCTAAATAGCATGTTTGTTTGTTCGCAGGTATTTGGAAAAATAATGTCTCAATCCAAAAAAGGCTCTATAATAAATATTTCTTCAACATATGGCATTGTTGGACCTGATCAGTCAATTTATAGAGATAAAAAAAATAAAAATATATTTTTTAAATCTCCATCTTACCCAACATGTAAGGGTGCGGTTATCAGTTTTACTAAATATTTAGCCTCTTATTGGGGAAAACGAGGAATTAGGGTTAATTGTGTTTCTCCTGGTGGAATTAAAGATAATCAAAATAAAGAATTCATTAAAAAATATTCAGCAAAAACTATATTAGGTAGAATGGCAGAAACAAAAGATATCGTTGGAATAATAAGATTTTTATGTAGTGATGATGCAAATTATATTACTGGATCTAATATTGTTGTAGATGGTGGCTGGACAGCAATATAATATAGCAAGATGAAATTCAAAACATTAAAAACTAATTTAAGTTCATCAAAAATAAAACAATATTTTAAAAAGTTTGGTTTGGCAGACATTACTAATAAAAAAAATTTTAAAAAAAGACACGTAAATCAAATGAGAGATAATTTTGCATTTCAGCCTGAACTTGATGAATTATATTTGTTACATAGATATATAATTTTATTTAAAAGAATGACAGTTTTAGAATTTGGGATCGGCTGGTCAACCATAGTAATGGCAAATGCAATTCAATATAATAAAAAAAAGTATATTAAAAATACCAAAAGTTTAAGAATGAACAACGCTGGAGAAATTTGCTGTATTGATAATAGCAAATCTTGGATAAAACAAATGCGACTTAAATTAAAAAGATACTCGAAAATCGTCAATTTTAATTATTCAGAAGCATATATGGATAAATTTAATGGCAAAATATGTACCTCTTTTAAAAAAATCCCAAAGATTAATCCAGATTTTATTTACCTGGATGGTCCTGATCAATTTAACATAAAAGGTAAAATAAATGGATTTAATATCAACCAAAATGATTTTATGCCTATGACAAGTGATATATTAAAAATTGAACATTTTTTGAAACCAGGAACCATCATAATAGTTGATGGAAGAGCTTCAAATAGTAGATTTTTAAAATCAAATTTTCAAAGAAAATGGAAATATTCATACAATCAAAAAAATGATCAACATGTTTTTTTTCTTAACGAAAAACCTCTAGGACAACTTAATAAGAAACAAATTAAGTTTTATTTTAATGATTAAATCTAATACTTTTTTTATTAAGAATTTTAAGAATGTAGTATTTATAGGAGAACATGGAAGTTTAAAAGAGTTGGTTAAAATTAATCAATCTTTAAACTTGAATACTAAAATTGTTACCTCTAAAGACCAATCTTTATCTCTTAAAAAACAGAACCTTGAATTTAAAATCTTTGATACTCTTAACGAAAAATTTAAAAAGTTTATTAAAAAAGATTTTAATATTGATGAAACTTTGTTTTTATCAATCAGATCCAGATGGATATTTAAAAAGAATGACATAAAAAAATTTTTTAAAAATAATTTGATTAATTACCATCCAAGTAGATTGCCTGTTTATTCAGGTGCAGCAGACGTTTCGTGGCGTATAATGTCTGGAGACAGAATTGATTGTCAGGTTTTTCATTTAATCGATCAGAATATTGATAGTGGTGCAGTTTTGATGTTTAAAGAATCTATTTTACCCGAAGACTATATAAAACCTTTTCATTTAATTGATTATTCTAATAGAAAAATTATTGAACTTTATAAAGAATTTTTAATTGATTTAAAAAAAAAGAAACACTTAAACCTACAAAAACAAAACGTTTATCTATCTAAATATCATCCAAGATTATATACCAAGATAAATGGATGGATAGATTGGAATTTTGAGTCTGAAAAATTGATTAGATTTATCAATGCTTTTGAAACTCCTTATGAGGGAGCATCTACAACTCTTAAAGGAAAGAGAGTTTATTTAAAAGATGTTCAAATTCACGGTGGTGAAATAGGAAGCCACCCATATATGAGTGGATTAATAACCAGAAAAAAAAAGGACTGGATAGTTGTTTCAACAGTGGATGAAAATTTTTTAATCGTAAAACAGGTGCTTAACGAAAAAAATAGAAATATTATTAAAACTATAAAAGTTGGAGATAGATTTATTACTTCTAACCTCAAAATATTTAATTCAAAGAAGATTAGACCTAAGATTGGACCCAGAGGTTTAACAAAATAATCATGATTAAAATTGGTAAAAGAAAAATAGGATATAATTTTAAACCTTTTATAATTTGTGAACTAGGAATTAATCATTCTGGTTCATTAAAAATTGCAAAAAAAATGGTAGATCAAGCATTTAAAAATGGCGCAGAAGCAATTAAAAACCAAAGTCACATATTGGATAAAGAAATGGTACCAGCATCAAAAAGGGTTATCCCCGCGAATGCTAGCAAATCAATTTATAGTGTAATTAAAGAAAATATGATGTCATTTGAGGATGAAATTAAACTTAAAAAATATGTTGAAAAAAAAAAAATGATTTATTTAAGTACACCATTTTCTTTAGAAGCTGCAGTAAAATTAAATAAACTTGGTATTCAAGCTTTTAAAATAGGTTCAGGAGAATGTAATAATCTTCCATTACTAGAAAAAATCGCTGATTTTAAAAAACCTATAATTTTGAGCACTGGAATGAATAATTTAAAATCAATTGAAAGGTCAGTAAAAATCTTAAAAAAAAAGAGAACTAAATTTATTCTTCTTCATTGTAAAAGTGAATATCCTGCAAATATTAAGGGACTTAAACTTGATTTTATAAATGAATTAAAAAAAAAATTTCCAAAGCAGTTAATTGGTTACTCAGATCACTCAATAGGAATAATTCCTTCGATTTCAGCTATGGCAAAGGGTGCATGTGTAATCGAAAAACACTTTACAGACAGTAAAAGCAGAAAAGGCCCAGATATAATATGCTCTATGGACCCAGAGGAACTGAGCCAATTAGTAGATTCATCTAAAATAATTTTTAATTCAAATGGTAAAGAAAAAATTATCTCTCAACTAGAAAAAAAAACTGCAAAATTTGCCTTCTCTTCTGTTGTCTCAACAAAAAATATTCTTAAAGGGGAAAAATTTAATGATAAAAATATCTGGGTGAAACGGCCGGGGCTTGGTTATTTTAAGGCTTATGATTTTAAATTTTTAGTTGGAAAAAAAGCAAAGAGAAACATTTCAATTGATCAATTTATAAAAAAAGGTGATGTATAAAAAAAAAATTTTATTTCTGACGGGTACCAGAGCTGATTATGGTAAACTAAAACCTTTAATAAATAAGATCAAATTAGACAAAAATTTTGAACCAACTATCCTCGCAACAGGTATGCATATGCTAAAAAAATATGGCAAGACTTACACTGAGATTGTGAAAGACTTCAAAAATGTAAAATTATACAAATTTGTTAATCAAAAAAAAAATGACTCTATGGATTTAGTTCTTTCAAACACAATCAAAAAATTTAACTTTTATCTTTCAAAAATAAATCCTGATCTTGTAATAGTACACGGTGATAGAATAGAAACTTTAGCAGCTTCAATTTATTGTAATTTACATAATCTTTTACTTGTACACGTCGAGGGAGGAGAGGTATCGGGGACTGTTGATGAGTCTATTAGACATGCAACAACTAAGTTATCTCACTTACATTTTGTCGCTAATCAAAAAGCAAAAAAAATTCTAAGAAGATTAGGTGAGCTAGATAAAAGTATATATGTTATTGGATCACCAGAAGTTGATACAATGATAAAGAAAGATCTACCGTCATTGGTTGATGCTAAATCAAGGTATGATATTAAATATAATAATTATTCTATTTGCTTATTTCATCCTGTGACAACTCTAAAAAGAAATGAAATACAAAGACAATGTAAAATATTATTTTCTAGTTTGCGACGATCGAAAAAAAATTACATAATAATTTATCCTAATAATGATACATATTCAGATATCATTTTTAACTTTATCCAGAAATTAAAAAAGCATAAGAGATTTAAGATACTACCCACTATTAGATTTGAGTATTATTTGACTTTATTGAAAAATAGTGAATTTATAATTGGGAATTCTAGTTCAGGTGTAAGGGAAGCCCAAGTTTATGGTGTTAAGGCAATTAATTTGGGAAATAGGCAAAATAATCGAATAATTAAAAATAGATTAGTAAAAAATTTAAATTTTAACCAGAAAAAAATACTAAGCGAGATTAATAAATCCAAAAATTTGAATTTAAAAAAATCATTTAATTTTGGTACTGGAAATTCAGCTCAAAAATTTGCAAAAATACTTAAAATGAAAAAATTTTGGCAGACAAATAGACAAAAATATTTTTCGTGAATTTATTATTAAAAATATTTTCTAATAAATGAATTCAGCAAAAAAAAAAATTGTAATTATTACAGGTAATAGTTTAAGACATAAATATATCCAAAATATAATTTTAAATTCTTATAAATTTAAGGTTTCTTTGATTATTCAAGAAATACATAAAAAAAAAGATAAAAAAAGTCACTCCTCTAAATCAAAAGAGTCTCACTTCAAGTTGAGAGATTATTATGAGAAGGTTTATTTTAAAGATTATAGCAAAATCAATCTTAAGAAAGGAAAAATTATTTCTATCAAGGCTAACACTCTAAATAAAAATGATAAAATTTTAAAAATTCTAAAAAACTTAAAACCAGATATTATTCTATGTTTTGGCTGCTCAGTTTTGGGTAGCAAGTATTTAAAAGTTTTTAGCAACAAGATTTTAAATATTCATTTAGGTTTATCCCCATTTTATAGAGGTCAAGCGACCAATTATTGGGCATTTGTTAATAATGAAATTCAATTTATAGGTGCAACTTTTCATAAAATTGATAGAGGAATAGATACTGGTCCAATTATTCATCAAATTAGACCGAAAGTTTATTTAAAAGACAATGTCCATACAATTGGAAACAGAGTAATTAAAGATTTAAAAAAAGACTTAGTAAAAATACTATTAAACTTTGAAAATTTAAAATCATTTAAAAAAAAAAATAATAAATCAAAATATTTTAAGTCGATTGATTTTACTGAAAAGAGTTTAAATCAACTGCATCAAAATTATAAAGATAAAATCATTTTCAGTTTTCTTAAACGAAAAAAATTGCTATTAAATAAATATCCTATAATTATAAACAAATATCTATGAAATCAATAATGTATCACTATATACAGTCTTATGTGACTAAGTTAAAAAATTTTGAGTTTTTACATTATAAAAACTTTGAAAAGCAATTAAATTTTTTTGAGAGAAAATATGATTTTTTTGATTGTCATGAGTTGTTTGACAAATACAATTTTTTAAGAAAAAAAATATTTCTTACTTTTGATGATGGTCTATCATGTCATTTCAATTATGTATTTAAAATCCTAAAAAAAAAAAATATAAATGGTATTTTTTATATTCCTACTTTACCTTACGAAACAGGAAAAATTTTAAATGTTCACAAAGTTCATTTAATAATTGGTAAGATAGGTGCCCTCAAAGCTTTTGAAGAATTACAAAAAATTATTATTAAAAATAAAAATTTCGTAGATAAAAAGTTGCAAGTTAAATACCAAAATAAAATATACAAAGAACAAAAAAACTTTTTTTACTCACAATATTTTAAAAGTTACTTAAATTATTTTATAAAAAAAGAATATAGATCTATTGTTATAGGTAGGTTATTTAAGAAGATATTTAATAATGATGAAAAAAAAATCTCTAAGAAATTTTATTTAAATGAAAAACAAATAAAACATATGATAAACGAAAATATGATAATTGGATCTCACTCAGTTAATCATAAATTAATGTCTGAACTTTCTTTAAAAGAGATGAGACAGGAAATAGACCAAAGTTTTGCTTTCATCAATTCTTTTACTAAGGAAAAAACCTTTTCCTATCCTTATGGAGGCAATCACACATTTAATAAAAATACTGAGAATTATTTATCACAGAAAAAAGTATCCTTTTCAATGAGTGTTGATAATAGAGATATCATGAGAAATGATTTAATTAAAAAAAGACAGGCATTACCCAGAATTGACTGTAATTTTTTTCCTTATGGAAAAATAAATTAAATTATATGATTGAAATAAACAAAAAAACTTGAAACAGTTTCAAATGCAAGATCTTAGAAAATGTAAGAAATGTAATCTTCCCGAAACTTATGAAACAATAGAATATGATGAAAAGAATATATGCAATTTATGTCATGATGCTGAATATAAGAATACAAAAATAGATTGGAATGAAAGAAAAAAACTCTTAGATATATTAATTGAAAAGCATCGAGGTAAATACGCCTACGATTGTATTGTTCCATTTTCTGGTGGGAAAGATAGTACTTTTCAACTGTATTATCTGATGAAAAATTATAAGTTAAAACCTTTAGTTGTTAAATTTAACCATGGTTTTTTCAGAGAAACTATTTTAAAAAACACCGAGAGAACATTAAAAAAATTAGGTGCAGACTTTATTGAGTTCACGCCCAATTGGAAGATTGTTAAAAAACTTATGCTTGAGTCTTTCAAGCGTAAAACAGATTTTTGTTGGCATTGCCATACCGGTATTTTTTCTTATCCACTTAGATTAGCATTGTTGTTTAAAGTTCCATTAATTTTTTATGGGGAGCCGTCCTCTGAATTTCATAATTATTATGACTATGTAGATGACACTATTGATTATTTCGATGATAAGAAATTCGATAAACTTTTTAACCTTGGTATTACTGCTGAAGACATGCACGGAATGATTGATAGCAAAAATGATCCTGTAGATATTAGGGATCTAACTCCATATACATTTCCAGATATAAAAGAATTAGCAAAACTTAAATATCAGCCAGTAGCATTAGGTAGCTTTATACCTTGGGACCATGTTACACAAACTAAGACTATAGAAAAAGAATTAGGATGGAAAACTGATAAGCTAGAACATGTCCCAAATGAAATAAATGAACATGGTGAAAAAATTGAGTGTTATGCGCAAGCTACTAGAGATTATATTAAGTGGCTTAAAAGAGGTTACAGTAGAGTATCACAGATAAACGGGTTTAAAGTAAGAAATAATCAGATTGATCCTCAAGAGGCAAAAAAGTTAGACGATATGTACGATGGTATCAAACCACAATCATTAGAAATTTTTTTAGAGTACATGGGATTAACTGAGGACGAGTTTAACAATTTCATAAAACCTACAGTAGTAGCACCACACAAACCCAATTTTAATAGCAATAAGGTTTCAGACAAACCATGGGATTATGATCAATGGTACAGAGAAGATAATAGAAAAAAATAAAAAATGATTGGTCTTATAAACTTTGGCTTAGGCAATCTAGGTTCAATAGTTAATTGTTACGAAAAACTAAATATTAAAATTAAAATATTAAATAATCCATCTGAGATAGAAAATGTAAGCCATTTAATTTTACCAGGTGTTGGATCTTTTAGAGTTGGTATGAATAATCTCAAAAAATTCAAATGGGATTTAAAAATTTTTAAACATGTGGAAAAAAACAAACCTCTTTTAGGTATTTGTTTGGGTATGCAACTTTTATTTGAGAAGGGTGAGGAAGATGGTAACAATACAGGATTAGGTTTAATTAAAGGCAAGGTTTCTAAAATTGTAGATAAATCCCAAAAAATTCCAATTGTAGGATGGAAAGGTCTACAGGTAATAAAAGAGCATCGCTTGTTGAATAAAGTAAGAACATCAGCTGATTTTTATTTTGTACATTCTTACGAATGTAAGATTGAGAATAATTTTAATTTGATCGCAATGTCAGAAAATTTTGTAGCATGTGTAGCCTCTAATAATATTTTTGCAACACAGTTTCATCCTGAAAAAAGTCCACCCAATGGAATTAACATTCTTAAAAATTTTGCAGACTGGGATGGATTATGTTAAAAAGAAGAATAATACCATTATTACTTTTATCTAAAGGCAGAATGGTCAAAGGAAAAAAATTTTCAAATTACATAGATACAGGTAACCCATCAACTGCAGTAAAGGTTTACAGTTCACAAGAAGCCGACGAGCTGATGTTCATTGATATTGAGCAAGACAAAAATTCTAAAGATGTTTTATTGGAGACAATCAAAGATGTTTCAAAACAATGTAGTATGCCGCTTGCAGCGGGGGGTGGAATCAAAACTGTGAAAGATGTTAAAGATTTGCTTTTAGCAGGTGCTGACAAAGTTTTAATTAATTCTGAAATTATAGATAATCCAAAATTAGTAAAAGAAGTATCATCAGTATTTGGGTCACAATGTATTATTGGTGGTATAGATTACAAATTCGATAAAAATGATAATAAAAAATATGTTTACAAAAATTGTGGTAAAAAAAAATTAAATTTAGACCCTTTTGACCATGCACTAAATTTAGAATCTTTAGGAGTCGGAGAAATACTTCTAAATTCAATCGATAATGATGGAATGATGGAGGGATTTGACTATAAATTTATAAAGAAAATTTCAGACGCCTTAAAAGTCCCACTAATAGCCTCAGGGGGCGCTGGTAACTTTATGCATTTAGTAGATTTATTTAAAAATACCTCTTCAAGTGCAGCAGCTTGTGCGAGTTTATTTCATTTTGGTGATAATAATCCAATTAGAGCTAGATCATTTTTGAAAAACTACAATATTCCAATGCGATCCTTAAAATAGTTAAAAATATTTTTTTTTAAGCTTGTTAATAATTGTTTTATAACCTGGCTCAATGCCATTTGGCGAAACATAATTATCTATAAAATTATCATATTTTTCTTTATTCTTTTCTAATTTATAAACTAGATCAGATTCAATATTATTAAAATCTTCATTTATATTAATTTGATGTATTCCAATTTTATCCCGATAAGTATTTGATGCATTTTTTACGTTGTCATCTACATAAGGAGAATAAATTGTTATAATCTTTTTTTTTAGAATTATAGCATCAATAATTGCACTTGACTCAAAGAATATTACTAAAAATGATTTTAGAATGTTTTCTCTCGTTTTGTACTTTACTACTTTAAAGCTCGAAAATATTTTTTTTTTTGACTCTAAATCATCTTTTGGATGAATACACACAACTATCTCTTTTTGGAATTTTTCACTGAGTAAATGAAGCATCTTAACTAATAAATCATAATGATTATTTACTGAGCGTTGATCAATTTCTCCTCTTAATTTAAGTGATGTCGGATGTTCAAAAAAATCATCAATTAAAGTTATTTTGTCTTCATTGATTTGAATTTTTTCATCATTGAGAATATCAAAAGCTTTGCTGTTGATTAATTTACGATGTTTTATACGAGAAAGTTTGAGAGCTATAATTAATTTTTCAAAAATTTTCTCTGTTTTTTTTGATGTAAATTTAATTTCTATTTTAGAAATTAAACCAATATAACTTAGTAAAAAAAGTAAAATATTATAAAAGATTTTTGATAATTTAAACTTAATACCTTTCAAAATATATTTAATTTCAATTTTAGATTTTATTTTTATATTAGAAATATCATTTATTTCAATATGTTGAATTTTAAATTTTTTCAAATATAACAAAAGTTTTAAGCTTGGTAAATCTGTTCCAAAATTATTAATACTAATACCAATAATTTCTTTGTCTTTTAAAAATCTCTCTGTTTCCTCTTTTGAACGAAAATTTTTAATTTGAAAATTTTTTGGAAAAACAAAAGGAGTATTTAATTTGTTATTAAAAATTTCTGCTGAAATTTCTTTCTTTTTTATATAATGATCTAAATATTTTAAATTTAAAAAATAAATCTTTTCGAAATTTTGTGATAATTTTTCTATGAAAAAAGAGTGTGTTGAAAAAATGGTATTGAGTGAGTCTGAGGAAAAAAAGATAGCGAGTATTTTATTATTCATTTTATAAAAATTTCTTAAATTTTTTAATTTACAAGGTAATTAATGTCACTTTTAAGTTTTTTTATACAGACATTATAAAATTTTTTTGAATTAATAGAGTAGACATTATATCTACCAAATTCAGTTTTTTTTAAATACTTTAAGTAGGGAGGTGGTTTTTTAAATTCTTTATTAAATTTTCTTTTCCTCACATAGAAATTTGTATTAATTAGTTCTTTATTTTTTTTATTAATTATTTTTCCAAAAAATTTTTTATGATACCTATAATTCACCAAAGCTGCTTCCTCAATGTAATGTAAGAAAGTAGCAGAATTCTCAAAAGTAGTTCCCATTGTAATTATTTTTCCATTAAAATGATGAAAAATATCAAATGCTGTTCCTTTACCAAAACAAGATTGAGTTTTAGCTTTTTCATAAATTTCCCAATTTTTTCCAAAAATTGAAAAACTAAATATTGGGTGGTTCGTTCTCTTTGTATCTTTCCTTAATCTAAAAATTTCACTAAATAATCCTACTTCACTTGGAGTTGTCTTAGGGTTGAATATTTTTTTTTTACAAAAAGAGTAGGAAAACGCAGGTATTAAAATAGTGCCTTTTCTACCTAAAAATCCAATAATACTATCAAAGAAAAATTTGAATTTATCACTCCTTTCAAGTTGTTGTATTATTCCAGAGTCTCCGTGGATCATGATATCGTCATCTTTTTTTATGTTGTGATCAAAAAATAATTTTTCTATGCTAAGATTATTTTTTTTCATTTTTTATTGCTCTCAAAATTTCATTAATGGACTTGAGTTCAGTAAAAATGCTAGTTTCAAACCTAATTTTAAATTGTTTTTCAACAGCTAATAACAGTTTATAATTACCAAGCGAGTCCCATTTTTTTATATCACCCATTTTAAGTTTTTTAAAATTTGTTGGAATTTTATTTATTTTGAAAGTTTTTTTGAGAGTTTCAATGAGTTTCTTTTCAACGCTATTCATAGATTTCTAAAAAATTAATTTTCTTTTTTAAATCATACTCGTAAATTTTTGATTTCTTAGAAAGATTAAAAACATCTCTAATTTTAAGTATTTCATTTGATTTGACATTTTTAAAGTTATTCTCTTTAACAAAAGTCATAGCAATTTGATTTTTTTGAGTTTCGGTAAATTCAAAAAATACATTCGTACATTTTTTTGATAGTGCTATTTTCTTTATTGAATTTAATATCCAGTTTTCTAAATATCTACCCATAATTCTGCAACTCATTAGAAATGTATCTACCAAAAGAGTTTTTTTAATAACTTTTAAAATTACAATGCTAATTATTCCATGTTCACCATAATCATCTTTTAAATCAACCAAGAAAACTATGGAGCTATCGTTTAAATTTTTAAGATCATTAATTTTGTATCTTTTGGTTGTAAAATTAAACTGATTGGTTTTTAAACACATTTGTTCAGCCCTATTAATATTTTCTGTATTAAGTTTAATAATATTTGGTTTGATATTAATTTTTTTTAGATAATCTATTTCATCTTTAAAATCCTCTTTTTTATTTAAAAATTTACTTCTCATTTTATATTGTACTGTTTTTTTTAAATCTTCTTTAGACGATGAGAATTTTGAGAAACCATTGTATTCAATTAATTGAGAGGGCCAGTTTGCAATATCCTTATCTGGTTCAATTACATCAACGTCTTTTAATTTTAATCTTACTTTTTCTCTTTCAATGGGATTATCATCCCAAAATACAAATGAATCTAAACCTAGGAACAAGTCTTCAGAAATTTTTTTTATATTTTTACTTTTTTCAATCCAATTTACTTTATAGGCTGAAATATCTTTATTCTTAATAATCATAGATTTATGTTTTTCTAAAACATTTTTCACATCTTTTTCATCATTTTTGCTTACTAATACTAATATTATTCCTTTAGACTGAAGTTTTTTAATAGCTTTTTGAAAATCTTGATAAGCGAGTCCAACTCCATCTTGCCCAATTTGTAAATTTTCCATACCATCTTCAGCTATGACGCCTCCCCAAAGAGTGTTATCGCAATCTAAGAGTAATACCTTTTTATTAGAATTATAAATCCTCTCAAAAACTTTTGATAAATTTTTGATTAAAATTTCTTGACCGAAAACAGATAGTCTACATCGAAAAGAATAATAATTTCTGTTATCAAAACAATTTTTATATCCTTCTTCTGAAAATATTGCATCCATATCTACAACATAAAGATTTGGATAATCTTTGGACAAATTATAAATTTTTTGCAAAAAGAAATTTTTTATTTTATTTGAATTATTTTCAAACTTTGCGTAATTAACTAGATTGGAATTTTCATAATTTGAAACACAAATTATAAAGTTAATATCCTTATTTTTTTTTAATTTATTTTCAATTAAAGGAATAAGTTTGTTTATTTTCTTATTTTTGATATTTTGATAAGAAGTTTCATCAGAATTTTCAATAATATCTTTTAAAAAGATTACTAAAATTTCATTATCTACTTTTTTTTTGTAATATTTATTACTGTGAAAATCAGAATATTCTGCAAAAACAAACTTTGCATTTTTATGAATATTTTTCCAAATATCAGAATCTGGAAACAAAAATGATGATGATCTAATTAGTATATTCATTCAAAATATCTAAATTGTAATTAATCTATTCTTTAAAAGAATATTAAAAATTTTTTGATTCTCCTTAAAACTTATTTTAATTTTTCTTTTTATTTGATTTAAATCATGCAAACCATCTGCGTATTGAAGGAAATTCATTATTGGAATACTTTTTATATTCGCACTTTTTGTTGAGAGGTAATTATATAAACCTCTTTTACCCATTTGAGGTTCACACATAATTTGATTTTTTGGGTATATTTTTTTTTGGAGAATGTTAATTGCTTCTTTTGCAACAATAAAACCGCCTCTAATACCTTTTTTTGTAACAACACTAAAATCATCAAGAGATGTATGATATTCTGGATATTCTCCATATTTAGTTCTAAATATAGATGTTATCGGTAGATCAACTCCAGGAGAGTTATACTGTCTTTCATCAGAGCCTCTCGCTAAAAAAGAGTAAATTTTATATTTTATTTTTAATTTTGAATAGGCTTCTCTTAAAGCTTTATCAGATGGCGAATTATTATATTTAGTGAACATGCATGAATGATTTCTATTATCTCCAATACAAGTCAAATTAAAACCACCTATTACATTTTTTTTTAAATAAGAAAGATGCTTATCTAAATATGCTATAGAGCCAATAGTTTCTGGTATAAATATAAAACGCATAGATTTGTTTAATTTTTTAATTTTTCTAAAGTGATTTATTAAAGACATAGACACAATTGGCCCCGATAACTCATTATTTGCCATTGATGGATGACAGATAAATGTAGAGATCAATATCTCTTGTTTAGATTTACCTTTAAGCAATATTTCCCCATAATTTAGACGTCCATGTTTGTTAAACTTTGAATCAATGAATATTTTAAATTTATCGTTATTGTCATATTTTTTGATTTCTTTTTTTTGCTCGTGACTAGCACAAAAACCCCAAAATTTTTTATAGTATGAAGTAACATAAGGTATGGCTTTAGGCTGCTTAGGTAATGAGTATATATTTTTTAAAAGTTCATCTCTTTTCAAAAATTTATTTACTGAACAGGAATAACCAACTAAATGAAGATTATTATTTTTAAAGTCAATAATTTTCTTATTGTTTTTGTCCATTATAAAAGCATTTTTGATAACCCATTCAGGTGGAATATTCCAATCAAAAACTTTTCTACCAGACCGGATACTTTTAATTTTAAATTCTTTAAATTGATCTTTTATAATTTTAAGAGTTTGTCTATTTCCTTCACCTGTTAAACTTCTATTTAACTTAAATAATTTTTTTTTACCAATTGTATAATATTTATTTGTAGTCAAAAAAATTTTCTTTAAAATTTATTAAATAATAATTTATTATTTTGGTATGGACACTCCATCTATAAAAATTTTTTCTTTTGGAATGGGTAAATAAATATTATTTTTGATTAAAAATTCCTTCATTTCTTCAATATTTTTTCTAGGTTCATTAACTTGGCCATCCGTATCCGTTGGTCTATGCTTAACCCAATAATTTATATAATTATGAGCATGAACATTATCAGTACCATAAGTTAAAAAAATAGCATCTCTCATAGCCGAAGGTGGTATTCCAGCATGCATTAGATGAGCAAGAAAAAAAACACAATCTCCAGGATTTGTTTTTATATTTTTTCCTATAATTTTTTCAAAACCATTTCTTATTTTTTTAAATATAAAATTATCAGACGCCTTTGTTTTATGGTGAAAAATTCTCAATATGTTTGATAAAGAATATCTTTTAATGTGAGAACCAGGTATTACATTAAGCCCTGATCTAATTTCATCGTATGAGCTTAGATAAACACCAACTCTAACACAATTATAAATTTCTTTTTCATTCCAATCAGCTCCTTTTCCAAATATCCTACATGGATTATCTCTATGCCAAGAATATGGCCAGCTTCCTTTTCCTTCATGCCTAGTTGCTGCAGAATATAAATATTTTATTTCTTCGTTGCCTAAAATTTTTCTTACAATTTCTAAAATTCTCTTATGTGCAATTATATTCCAATACTCTTTATAATTATGAATACCCACAACTACTTTTGCATTGACTTCTTCACTTATTCGTTTGATATTTTTTTTATACTCTAAAATTTCATCTTCATTCAATACATTCCTAACCACACAATATCCATATTTAAAAAAATCGTCTTTGTTGAGGTAAATGTCTTTCATTAATGATTTATTTATATTTAAAATTAATTTTAATTCAATATCTTTTAATTATCTTTTTTTTTAAGAATACCCAATGAAGAAAGAGGGTGCTCACCATAATGCACATGTACTTGTTCAGTTTTTTCAAAAATATAATTTAAAATTGGTTTTTTTAAAATACTATGATCAAATAATTTTTTATTTTCTATATTTCTAAAGATTTCATCCATTGTTATTGTAAATTGCATCATAATTTTTCTACCAAATTTTTCATTGTAGTTTCTTATTGTTAATAAATCTTGATCTGCATATTTAAAATCCTCTAGAAAATAAAAACCACCAGGATTTAACGCTGGATAAAAATTTTTAATGTTATTAACAAAAGTTGGATGAGTATGATCAGAGTCGTCAATTATTATATCAAATCCTCCATGTTTATTTAAAAATTTGTCTACTTTTAAGTCATTCATACAATCTACAGTTTCAAAAAAAATCCTTTTACTTCTATAAAAAAAATTAAAACTTTTTTTAATATCGATTGTAAAAATTTTTGAATTCTTAAAATAATAAAAAAAACTTGCAACAGCATGACCATTTGCTGAGCCAATTTCAAGAATCTTCAATTTTTTAAATCTTATTTTTGAAAAATATTTTTCATAAACTGGAGTAAAATTATGACCTAATTGATAATCGAAATCTTTTAAATTAGCTCTATTTATCCATTCGAGATAATTAGAAAATTTATTTTTATCTTTGAGCTTAATATAAGAATAAGTTTTTTTTCCATCAAGAGAACCTTTGTCACTTCCAAATTTAATAAACAAATCATCTAAAGAAATATTTTCATCTACATGTAATTGATCAAGATTTATTTTATTTGATTCAAAAATCGTCTTTAGTATTTTTTTGAATACAACTAAAATGTTTTCATTTTTCAGATGAAAAAAAAACCTTTTAATAAAGTATCTTATACGCATGAATTTATTTTTTAAAAAACTCTTTTTTGATTATTTTAATAATCTTTAAATGACCTACGTTATTTTTGTCAGGTTGAATATATTTTTCTATAAAATTCTTATATTTATATTTTGCTTTTTCTAATTTTTGTAAAAGATTTTTTTTTTCAAAATTTATTGAACTCTGAATATTTAAGTGAATGATACCTACATTTCTCTGATAGCGTAGACTTCCATCCATCATATTAGCGCTTAGGCGATTTGATGAAATTGATATAATTTTTTTTTTAAGCAAGATTGCATTTATAATAGCACTAGACTCAAAAAACACTACTAAAAAAGCCTTATTAATATATTCTGGTGTTTGATATTTCACAACTTTATAATTTGAAAAAATTTTTTTTTTTTCACTTAATTTGTCTCTAGGGTGAAGAGCAATAACAATTTTTTTTTTAAAAGTTTTACTTAAATTTTTTAGAAAAATATTCAGCTCTTTAAAGTGTGCTTTTTTATTGATCTTATTTGGGTTACCAAGATATACATCGTCAGGTGATGATGTATCATGATCTAATAAAACAATATATTTTTCGCTATTTTTTTTCTTATTTTTTTCAAATTGATCATAAGAGATACTGTTAACATTTATAATTTTTTTGGTCTTCAATAATCTGAATTTATAGAAAAGTTTTTTCAAAATATTTTTGTTAATACTCTTTAGAATATTAGAATTTGAGATAAATCTAATTTCTACCCTAGGCACAAGACACAAATATCCAAAAATATAATATATAATCTTTGAAATCTTTTTATCAAAATAATATTTAAAGCCTCTAAGAAAATATTTAGGATTTATTTTAAGGCCCCATTGTATATTTCCAATATTGGTTATTTGAATTAATTTGATTTTATTTTTTGCTAATAAAATATGAATAGGTAAATCAGCCATTCTTCTTCCCAATAGATCAATCCCTATAACATTCTTATTTTTGCAAAATTGATTCAATTCATAATCAGTATTTATGTTAATTAATTTTACATTCTTTGGTAGTTTAAATTGAGATTTATCATTATTTTCAACAACAGTATTTTTGTTTAAGTTGATGAAAAAATTAAATTTATTTTTAAAGCTTACAAAATTAAGAATAAAAACTTTATCAAAATTTTCGCTAATTTTTTTCAACATAAAGCCAGTCGTAGTTGTAAATCTATTTATAGAAATTTCATCTATTAGATAAACAAGGGTGTCAGTTTTCATTTAGAATATTTATTTATAATTTAAGTAATTTTTACTTTCCCTTTTCCATCTTGAAAAAAAATTTAATACCTTTTTGTAATTATCACATTCAAAATCTTGTTTATAATTATTAGAATTTTTAAAAATTATTACTAAATCGTTTTCATCGAAATACCTATTATGTGCTAAAATAGTAAAACCAAATAACTTAAATATATTTTTCAAAGAATTAAATGACCAGTGCCAAGGATGAATTTTTCCGCTGATGTCATTATCTTTATTAAAACAATTATGTATTGGTTTTTTAAATGGAACTAAAACTCTTGAACTTTCTCCAACTATTAAAAGACCGTCCTTTTTCAGATTTTCCTTAATTTTCTTAATTATTTTTAGAGGTTCTTGGCAGTTACATAAAGTCCAAGATAAAGATGCTATATCAATTTTTTTAGTAAGTTTCATTTGTTTTAAATTAAAATCCTCAATTGAAGTATTGGCAATCTTAGGAAACTTGACCTTGTTTTTCTTAAATCTATTTTTCATCATTAAAATGTTTGAGTGAGATATTTCAGTTCCAATTAGTTTTAATTTTTTAAAATTTTTTCTTAATTTTATTAATAAACCACCTTCTCCAGCACCAAAGTCACAAAATAATTGGTTATTTAGTTTAATTTTTTTATTCAAAAATTCTATTAGATATTGATGCCTACTAGACATAATTGGACTATCATCAGTATAAAATCCTTTTTTAGGATTCATTTTTTTTTTAAACATTTTTCTAGTCCAATGTTTTACATTCTCTTTAGGATCCATCCTATCTTTGTGAAATACCAAACCGGTTTTCTTAGACAAATACACTTTAGATTTTGAGATATTTCGTAAAAATTTTAATTCTAATACCTCGTTTCTATTTTTAACTTTAAAATCTTCTTCAACAATATTCGACATAAAAATTTTTTTTTTCATTTTAAATTTTCAATAATGTTATAATTTATTAAATGTTTATTATTTGACTTAATTTGTTTTTCAAGATTATAAATAAATTGATCATTTTTTGAGTTATAGTTTGACAAAAGACTTGTACATTCATTCCAGAACTTTTCACTATTTGATTTAGAAAAAAAATTGTGTCCGATATCATAATTTGGAATTAAAGGAATATTAACCCTACCTAGCATAATTTCTAAAAATAAAAATGTTTTTGCTTTATTTATTGTTTTTTCACTAATTTTATCTAATTTAGAAATATCATTAAGATATTTAAAATACTCTTCCTTACTCTGGGGCTCTAAAGTAAAACCGTTACCAGAATAATGTGATGAATTTGAAAGTATACAAGGTATACCATAACACGGATATTCTATGCCAACACTTCCCGAGCCTGTAACAACAGCTGAAGCAATATTTGGAAGTAGACCAGCAGAATAATTATCGGGAAATAATCTTACGTGATCTAAATTACCTATAATTTTTTTAAATTCTTTTTTTGTATTAGTTTTTGATTTGTGAATTTCGTTTGGTTCTCCTGGATGACTTTTTACAAGCCAATTAACATCCTTAACTTTTTTGATAAACTCGAAAGTGGAAACAATCCATTCAAGATTATCTTTAAAAAATAATCGATCATTGTCGTACAAACCATCTAAATAATGATGATCAAAAATTACCACAATTGGCTTTGAAAGATCCCATTTGAAATTTTCACAAAGTGTTTTTTTGGTAAATTTTTCCTTTTTTTTATAGGCGACATCAGCGCCTCTAATATCTTGAATATTACTGTCTTTAATATTTTTAAATCTATTTGTTAATATTTTATCTGAATAATATATAGCAGTATTTAAAAATTCATTATAAACATGTTTTACCAAATCTTCTGAGAAGTTATACCTTGATTTGTAAAATTCCTTTTCATTTTCAAATAATCTTAAGCCCACATTTGAAGGTCCACCAACTCTTGCAAAAATCTTTGACTTGTTCTTTAACGCATTCTGAAAAATTATTCCTGAAGGAATAAATTGTTTCTCACTTAACACCACATATTTAATATTTTTCCTCTTAAATAAATTTTTTGCATAAATATTATATTCAAGAGCTTTGAATAAAAAGTAATTTACTTTAAAATCAAATTCTCTGATAGTGGGATTGCCAGTAAATCTTATATAATGTTCATAAACTATTTTGCCAATTTTAATTCCATCAACTTCGTAATTTATGAAATTTTCAATATTTTTTTGCTCTTGTAGTATTTTTTTTGACTTTAGGAAAAGATTATATTTTCTAACAATACCCATTTTGGTGAAATTTTCTATTTGATCATAATTATAGCTTTTGAATAATTTCGTGAAATAATGAGATTTATTCTCCAACATACCAACTGCCTTTAACTTCATAATTTTTTCAAGGTATTTCCCAATTATCATTTGAGTTATAGTAAAACCAGGATGACTAACTGCAATACAAGTAACCAAAATCTCTCCTTGACCATGATTAAAAGAATTGTCAAATTTTTGAAAAAATTTTTTATTTTTATTTGTAAAAATTTTAAATTCAGCCTCTTTTTTTTCTTTAATAAGCAGTTCTATTTGATTTAATATTCCAATCAAAAAATTCTTAAATTCTTTCAAAAAAAATAATATATTGTAGGACATTTGACTAAAATTTTTTTATATTTTTGGCAATTTTGAAGTCAAAGTTATCTCTTATACAAAAGCTAGATTTTCTATCCATGATTATATGGCCAAGTTTATTTGTTTTTTCTTTTTTATTTCTTTTATAAAAATTATAGTTCATTACGACCATTCCTCCACATTCTACAAAAATAATGTTTTTTTCAAGGTGAAGAGAGCTGTGTCTAGAATTGTTGATTAATTTTAATCCTTTTCCATCATGTTTATAGTAGTGGTCAGTTAGATTTGTATAAACAGGAATAACTTTTTCTGTATTATGAATAAGCATACTGTTTATTGCTTTGTTTATGTATAACACTTTTCTGAAAGGCGCTTCGTGATATAACATAACTATTATATCAGGTTTTTTATTTTTGTAGTTTTTATCAATAGAATCTAAAACAGCCTTTCTAAAATGTGTGTTTTCTATTGCGTAATCTTTATTTCTATTATGGTAAAAAATTTTTTTTTTATATTTCTTTTTTATGTTGAATAATAATTCCTCATCAGATGAAGTAACTATAATCTTATCTATCTTTTTTGATTTTAAAGCCTCATCAATAGACCAAAAAATCAATGGTTTTCCTCTTAGTTTCTCAAAAGATAAACAATTATTAGATACATTACTACCTCTTACAGGTATCACACATACAATTTTCTTTTTCTTTTTATTATTTATTTTTGCAAATTTTTCATAAATAAGACTTCTTGCGTATAATAACTTTTCAGAATTGGATGAAAGGCTGTCACCATGCTGTCTATAATACCAAAGAGGCTTGTTAATATTTAAAATTTTATATTTTTTTAAAAATTTAAGCCAAAGAATATAACCGTCTTGTCTATCAAATTCCTCATCATAAAGGTTTGCTTCTATAAGATAATCTTTTCTAATAAGGCAACACGCTCCATGAGCAGGTATATCTTGAAGCTCTGATTTTTTTTTTAAATTTATTTTCTTTTCTCTTCTTATAATCTTCAGATTATTATCAACAATATAGAAATCGCTATAAACCATTGCTATTTCTTGATCTTGATTTATAGCCTTAAAAAATTTTTCTAGTGCATCTTTTTTTAAATAATCATCAGCATCTAGTCTCATAATAAATTTACCTTTGGAAGCTCTAATTGCTATATTGCTAGATTTAATTAATCCTTTATTTTTATGTTGAATAACTCTTATATTGTTTTTCCTCTGGGAAGTGAATTTATTGATTACTTCAGATGATTTATCTGTTGAACCATCATCGATGATTATAATCTCAAATTTTTTGAAGGTTTGGTTTAAAAGACTTCGTATCGCTTTATCCAGATATTGTCCATAATTGTAATTTGGTATGTAAACTGAAATTTGTATATCGTTCATTTTTTATTCCATCTACCTGAGTAAATTTTTCTTGCTTCAGTTTCACATTTTAAAAAATCTTTCCCCTGAAACTTGTTAGCAAGATTGTTTTTTATTATTATATCTTTGAGTGATCGCAAGTCTTTTGGAAGAATAGCAAATTTATTATCTCTACCAGGTAGCGAATTATTTATGGTAAAATGCTTTTCTATATATGTAGGATTATATTTTAAAGATAGAATTGAGGCTTCAATACCTAATGTATGGTCACTAAAGCCTACGCTCTTAAATTTTTTTTTAAATAAATTAATTTTTGGTAAGTTAACATCCGCAAACTCACAAGGATAAGATGAAACACAATGTAAAACAGTAAGTTTTGTTTTGGGTATTTTTTTACAACTATTTAATATTTCCTTGAATTTAGATGTACCTGAAGAAATTATTACATGTTTGAAATTTTTTGAGCAATAATTAATAAGCGAGATATTTCTTGACTCCATACTTGGTATTTTAATCAACTTGTTGTTTACCTTTTTTATTAATTCTGCATCTTTTAAACTCATTGCTGAAGCAAAAAATTTACATTTAATTTTTTTTGCATAATCAAAAAGCTCTTTATATTTTTTATAATCAAGTTGAGCTTTTTTATATATCTCTCTTCTACCATCTTTATCCCATGGTCCTTTTTTAAGGTTTTCTACACTAAAGATTTGTGTTTTGACAAAATCAGCCCCATTTCTTTTTGCCTCCAATATCATTTTTTTTGCCAGTTTCAAACTTCCCATATGATTCCAACCTATTTCAGCAATAATTTTTGTCATTTTATTTTTTCAATAAGATAATCTCCAAGAAACAAATATTTCAAACCACTTTTTTTAAGTGTCTTAATCGCATCCCTAGGAGAGAAAACGATTGGTTCACCATGTAAGTTAAAAGATGTATTTAAAAGTACACCCACTCCAGTAATTTTTTTAAATTCATTTATCAAATTGTAATAATTTTTATTACTTCTTTTCGTTACTAATTGTGGCCTTCCAGTTTTATCAAAGGGATGTACAGCTGCTGGAATAGTTTTTTTTCCAATTTTAGTTGTATCACATGCAATTGTCATAAAATATGGTTTATGACCTTTGGTTATTTGGAAAAATTTATTTAAATCTTTATCTATTATACTTGGAGCGAATGGCATCCAAAAATCTCTTACTTTGATCTTTTTATTAATCACGTTCAATATATCAGCTTTTCTTGGATCTGCTAAAATAGATCTATTACCTAATGCTCTAGGTCCAAATTCATTTTTTTCCATGGAAAATCTTGCAATAACATCACCTCTTGCAATAAGTTTCGCAATTTTTTTATTTGAGGTTTTAGATATTTTAATATTTTTCACCTTTTTTAAAAATTCTAAATTTTTTTTGTCAAATGAAATACCAATATAAGGATCTATCATATTAGAAACTTTGTCTTTTCTAATATCTAATCTTGAGAGTTTACAATAAACTGCCCCAATACTAAGTGACTCATCACCAGGACCTGGTGGAATAAATATGGAATTTACGCTCTTACTATCAAGTATTAACTTAGTTGCTTTAATATTTTGTGCTACTCCTCCAGAAAATACAAAATTTTTACATTTAAATTTAATTGAAATATTTCGAAACCATTTAAGAAGTAAATTTTCAGTAAACTTTTGCAGTGCAACAGAAATTGTATCAAATCGCAAACCATCTAATTTTTTCTTAAAATAAAAAAAATTATCTTTTGGTTTGAACTTGTACTTTAGTTTTATGCCATTTACGCTCAGAGTTTTTTGAAAAATCTTTAATGACTCATCGTAAAAATTTGTACTTTCTACCCCATATCCAGCCATTCCCATGACCTTGAACTCATGCTCGGTGGGCTTCATACCCAATGCCAAAGTAATATATCGGTATATTCTTCCAATATTTCCCTCATTTGTCCTGTACTTCTCAATTAGTTTATTTTTTTTTGTGCTAACCCAAATCGTTGCATTTGAATTATCACCTCCACCATCACAAGTTACAACGGTAACTCTCTGGTTTTTAAAATCAGAACCATAATATCCATAATATGCATGACATTCATGATGATCAAAGAATTCAATTTTATTTGCATTAATTTTTAATTTTTTGGATATTAAATTTTTTCTAGCCTTTTGCATTCCCAAGACATCATCCTCGTTTTTAAAAAATTTTTTATCATATAAAAATTTTTTTGGGCTTAAAACTTTGTCTTTAAATAATGATAGATAAGAAACTTTTTTATTCTGGTAAATTTTTGGATACCAGTATTTGTTTTGCTCTTTTAGGTAATCCTTTATTTTAAAAGAAGTATTTCTTTTAACCATAAAATATTTCGGAGGAAGAAATTTTGTTGATACCGCCACAGAATCTATTTGACTTGTTTTAATAT